>JABIFK010000458.1 GCA_018650745.1 Candidatus Latescibacterota bacterium
TGATAACGGCTGTCATCTTCCGTTTCAGGTGTTGCTTCTGCCGATTCTGATGCAGCATCTGAAACAGGTTGAGGAGCAGGTGTTGCAGACACGATTTGAGGCACAGATTGAACAACCTCTGTCCCACCTCGTGAAATTCTAATTTTACCTTGTCCCCAAGGGCCGCTTTCTATTTCAATTTCGCGAACCTCATCTTCGCCAACCAAGCTCACGAGTTCTCGCACCCCATCCATCAATTCTTTGGTTAATTTCACAAAAGCTCCTCTGTTAAGCCCGCTCTACATAGGCTTCTGTGCGCGTATCAATTTTTAGCACATCACCAATTTCAACAAACAATGGGACTTGCACACTTGCGCCAGTTTCAACCTCGGCTGGTTTGGTCCCCCCCGTTGCCGTATCACCGCGCAAACCAGGGTCGGTATGGCTCACTTTTAATTCAACAAAAATGGGCAATTCAACACCCAAAGCAGCTCCTTCGGCAATTAACACCTCAACCGTTTCATTTTCTTTTAATAACTTCAACGCACTTCCCACGGTTTCTGCTCCAACCTGATATTGTTCATACGTTTCAGAATCCATAAAAAAATGGAAATCATCTTGTTTATAAAGATATTGGGATTTGCGCTTTTCTAAACGAACATCTTCGACCTTATCACCCGATCGAAAAGTCCTGTCAATGACCGAACCGGTTTTCACATTTTTAAGCTTGGTTCGCACAACAGATGCGCCTTTACCTGGTTTAAAATGCTCAAATTCTGCCATAAAAAAGAGCTGGCCATCCATGCGCAGCACCATGCCATTTCGAAACTGTGCGGTAGATACCATAAAAAAAACCTCAATATTGTTTTAAGTTGCCATTTTATACGCTCAAGTCAACAGGACAAAATCAACCTATTTCTTAAGATCGCAATTCATTTAAACGTGCCTGTACTTGTACATTATTCGGATCTCGTGCAAGCACCAGTTCTAGAGTTGTCACAGCCTGTTCGACAAGCCCTTGTTGAGCATACAACTCTGCCAATGTGGCTGAAGCAATTCCTTCAGAATCATCTGTCCCTGGCTGTTTCTTTATCTCATCACGGGTGTCTTCTGCGGCACTCTTGTTATCTTGAGCGAGCTCAGAAACCAAAGAAGACAAATTTTCATCGACAACCAACTCTGGCGCGGGGGTGTCGTTATCAAAACTCGAAAGCGCTTCTTCTCCAACACTTTCAATGTCTTCCAGCACACCAACATCTTCATTTGCAATATTGGCAACAAGTGGTTCCTTCTCATCCATCGATGCCTTGGTCTCTACAGATTCAACCGTATCAGGAACCGGCTGAACACTCCCAACGCCAGAGGCATTGCCCTTCAATTGTGTAATTTGCTCTATGAGCCGCTTATTTAAGGGATCGAGCATCAAAGCCAATTCAAAATGCCGCAAAGCCAAGTCTTCCCAACCCAATTGCAAATCAATTTGCCCCAAGTGCCATAACGCTGCAGGATGATCAGAATCGAGTTGCAAAACTTTTTGAAATTCTTGGCGAGCTTCTTCAAAATGCGCAACAGCCAAATGACACTTGCCCATCACCACATGCCCGGCCACATACGAGGGACGATAACGCAAACCTTGCCGACAAATTTCGGCCGCACGTTTTACATTACCCTGTTGCAAAAACCCTTCCGCCAATCGCGCAAATAGGATAGATGTAGGGTTCTTAGAACAAATCTTCTCGAGTTTCTCAAGGGACTGGGAAGGAGCCGGCATAACGTCTTAATACCGCGTTTAAGAAAGTGCTAATGATAGGGGAAAGCCAAAAAAATGTCAACGATCATTCAGACAATCTAACCGATTCTTGGCTCATCATCTGGTCGGTCAAATTCCCACCCAGTAACAAACGTGCCATCATCTTCTGGGCGTGCCCAGGCCAACCGAGCAATAAGACGAACCTCAAATGTTGCCGAATTGTGCTGGGCGTCAAAGCCCCGCTTGAGAACATCAAAGTCGGGGCTGCGGATTTGCATCCCGCTGGCACTGATATCAACCATCTCCAAATCTATATGCTCGCCCTCTCCTACCCGAGCCTGAATGGGCAATCCCATGTCCATACGTGTAGCAATGCGCTTATCGTCGCTACTGGCATCATCGTTATCCATCAGGCCTCCAAGGTCTGAGTTCCAAGTTTATACACATAATATCTCTAAAGTCACACTTAATGTAATGAAATCGACCAAAAAATCTACTTCAAAATAGATTTGCCCGATTTATACCCATCAGCGCACAACTGCAATTTCCTTGTATTAAAGGGCGCAAACCCGTATATTCCCTTTTCGAAACCAGGTCCAAACCCCATACATAAATACCATAATAAAAAGATGTTTATGTAAATTTTGGGAGATCAAAAGTGGAATTACTGCAACTGTTTATTTCATTTACAAAAGTGGGAATTTTTGCCTACGGTGGCGGGCCATCTATGATCCCACTGGTACAAGAAGAAGTCGTCGATGTGCATGGATGGATGACAATTGAAGAATTTACAGACGCACTGGCAATGGGATATGCGCTTCCTGGCCCCATTGCCACCAAGATGGCGGCATTCATTGGGTATAAAATTGCCCATGTTCCAGGTTTGTTGGTTGCCCTCTTAGGCACAGTACTTCCATCGCTGCTGATGATGATGGTACTCGGTTTGGCTTTTATGTCCTATAAAGACACACCCGTTGTGCAATCGATGCTCAAAGCCGTACGCCCAGCAATTGTGGGATTATTGATCGTGGTAGTGGTAGATATGTTTCCCAAATCGGTCACATCTTGGCACACCGGTGTCATTGCTTTAGTGGCATTTGTCGCCATTCACTTTCTCAACTTGCACCCTGCCATGGCCATTGTGGCAACAGCCGTGCTCGGTTTGGCGATCTATCGATGAGCTTATTGCCTAAAACGACGGGTGCCCTGATTCGCCAAGTAACACCATATACAGTCCACGGGCAACCCTATTTACAAATTCATTATTCTCTCGTTGGTGCAGAAAACGAGATGCGCGAAGCCCGATTAGGTACAGAAGCAGCCTACGCCAACATCAAAGACGGCGACCAAGTGGCCTTATACACACTGATGAACACGGTAACAAAAATTGAAAAAGTCGGTTAGAACAGCCCAAAACCACAACGGGCATAACGTTAAAAATTAACCCATTGGGATCATTTATGAACTACGATGTTTACGCACAAAAAGCCCTGTCAGGCATCTTATTAGACAGCCAAGAGATGCACGCCATATTGCAAACACCCAATGATGACATTTTGCCCCTTTTGCATTCAGCATTTCAAGTGAGAAAACATCATTTTGGGCGCACCGTGCAGATTCAAGTGCTGATGAATGCCAAAAGCGGCCTTTGCCCAGAAGATTGTGGGTATTGCTCACAAGCGTCAAACTCTGACGCACCAATTGACAAATACCCGCTTCGCCCCGCCGAAGAAATCATTGATGCCGCACGCCAAGCCAAAGCAAATGGGGCTTATCGGTATTGCATTGTCACCAGCGGCCGTGCACCAACAGACCGCGAAGTGGACGCCGTTGCCGATGTTGTGCAACAAATTAAACAGGACATTGACATCGACATTTGTTGCTGCTTAGGTCTTCTCAATGAAAACAAAGCCCAACGCCTCAAAGAGGCGGGCGTGGACCGTGTCAATCACAACCTCAATACCAGCAAAAATCACACACCCAACATTGTCTCGACCCACACCTATGAAGACCGTGTCAATACGTTGCATGCCATTCAAAAAGTAGGGTTAGACACCTGCGCAGGTGGCATCGTCGGAATGGGGGAAACCCACGATGACATCATCGACATGGCGGTTTCGTTGCGCGAAATCAAGGTCGACTCTATTCCAGTCAATTTTTTACACGCCATTGACGGGACCCCATTGGCCAACAGCGAAAGCTTATCACCCTACGATTGCTTGCGCGCCTTGTGTCTGTTTCGCTTTGTCAACCCACACACAGAAATACGCGTGGCCGGTGGGCGTGAAAAAAACCTGCGAAGCCTTCAGCCATTGGCACTCTACCCAGCCAATTCGCTTTTTATGGAAGGGTATCTTACCACTGACGGGTTGGGCGTAAGCGACACACACAAAATGATTGCCGATCTTGGTTTTGAAGTGAAAACCATGGAAACAGAAAACCCACTGGCACTTGTCCAATAAGCAGCCAATCGACTGCATTGGATTGATTATAGGTCTTTATTACGGATTTAATGATATGTGGACTTACGATAAAACATATGATGTCATCGTGGTTGGCGGCGGCCATGCCGGCGCAGAAGCTGCACTTGCTTCTGCGCGAATGGGCAGCGAAACCTTATTGCTCACGATGAACCTCGATACCATTGCACAAATGTCGTGCAACCCCGCTATTGGGGGAATTGCCAAAGGCCATATGGTACGCGAAATTGATGCCTTGGGCGGTGAAATGGCCCGCAATATAGACGAAACGGGCATCCAGTTTCGAATGCTCAACCGGCGTAAGGGCCCAGCGGTGCAAGCACCACGTGCCCAAGCCGATAAAAAATTGTATCAATTTCGCATAAAAAACTGCGTTGAAAACCAGCCCCACCTCGATGTCAAACAAGGGATGCTCGAAGACCTTGTTGTCGAAAACCGTCAAATCAAAGGTGTGGTCACCAAATCCAATTCGATTTTCCATGGCAAAACGGTCATCCTCACCACAGGTACCTTTCTCAAGGGTCTCATTCACGTTGGTGACTTTTCCTACAGCGCGGGCAGGGCAGGTGAACAAGCAGCCGATAAAGCCTCTGATGGACTTTCAAATCTTGGTTTTGAACTTGGACGCCTCAAAACAGGCACCCCCCCTCGGGTAAACGCACGTAGCATTGACTTTGATGTGTGTGAAGAACAACCCGGTGATGAAGATCCACAACCCTTTTCATATCACACTAAATCTCTGCCCCAAAAGCAACTCAGTTGTTATTTGACCAACACCACACAAAAAACACATAGCATCATTCGCAACAGTTTGGACAGATCGGCAATGTATAGTGGGCGAATTCAAGGCGTAGGCCCACGTTATTGTCCATCAGTCGAAGACAAAGTTGTGCGATTTGCGGAAAAAGAAAGCCATCAGATTTTCTTAGAACCCGAAGGATACAACACCCATGAAGTGTATCTCAACGGTCTATCCATGAGCCTACCCGAAGATGTGCAA
>JABIFK010000619.1 GCA_018650745.1 Candidatus Latescibacterota bacterium
AATATCTGCCAATCAAGGCAATTTGGATCAGCTCTTAACCAACTTATCTATCAACGCACGCGATGCGATGCCACGAGGCGGTCGCATAGACATACGCACCCGCAACGTCGTTTTAGACGAAACGACATGCCAACAGCACCCGCTTGCGCAGCCGGGAAATTATATCACGCTTTCGATTTCTGATACAGGTATGGGAATCGATCAAGAAATAGAAGAATTCATATTCGAGCCTTTTTTCACAACCAAAGAACAAGGCGAAGGTACAGGCTTGGGCCTCGCAGTGGTCAACAGTATCGTTCAAGCACACGACGGATGGATAACCATTCAAAGTGAACCCAATACCGGCACAGAGTTCAAGATATTTTTTCCAGCAACACTCGAACCCCATGCCAATGAACCAATTGACAATGAAACCACAACGTTCAAAACTGGCATGGGCGAGCACATTTTGCTCATTGAAGACGACACCGAACTCAACGAAATGCTCCAGCAAACCTTAACGAGTCACGGATATCAAACATCGTCCTTCGAAACCCTTCAAGAAGCACAGATAAATTTTGACGCACATCAAACGTCCATTGATTTAATTTTGAGCGACTTGATATTACCCGATGGCAGATCCATTGATTTTATATTCCAAAGCCTCAAAAAATGCCCTGATCTAGGCATAGTAATCATCACAGGTTATCTCGATGATGGGCCAGATCTCGAAATCATCGAGCAACAAGGGTGGCCCCTCCTTCACAAACCCATGTCCATGTCTGAACTCTTAGAGCAAATCGATCAAGTTTTGCGTAAGCCCGTTTAAAGCTTCAAAGCCTGACAAGATCGCGTCTGAAGTCCCCTCTTTAGAGAGGGAAAGTCACGATCCGTTCTACAACATACAAATATTGAATCTGTCAGAAAGCCCCTTTCAACTTGCTCGAAAGGGGCTTTCTGCTTTAAAGAATCAACTTGATTCGCCCCAATCCTGCAATTACATTGCACACAAGGCTCTCACTTGTCCACACACAGAACTTAAAGGAAACTCCGTTATGAAAATCACGGCCGTCCGTCCAATCCCAGTATTCTATGGATCACGCAACTACCTCTTTGTAAAAATTGAAACCGACGCAGGCATTTATGGCATTGGAGAATTTGGCATCACGTGGAAAGAACAAGCGGGTATAGGCGCAATTAAACACATGGAATCAGACCTCATTGGTCAAGACCCGCTCAACACCGAGAAACTCTGGCAAATCTTATTTCGCGGAGACTTCTTTCCGGGTGGGCGCATCAATATGGCCGCTCAAAGCGCCATTGACATTGCCCTTTGGGACATCAAAGGCAAAGCTTTAAATCAACCTGTGTATATGCTGTTGGGTGGAAAGATGCGGGACAAAGCTGTTTGTTACAAAGGCGTGGGTGGGAAGACACCAGAGTTCACAGCGGAGAACAGCAAGAAGCTGGTGGAACAAGGTTGGAAGTATCTTCGTTTGGGCGTCATGGATCGCGATGGTGTACTCGAACCGTCTGTCGCGGTTCGCGATTCGGTTGCACATTTTGCGGCCGTAAGAGAAGCAGTGGGGCCCGACATTGAAATCTGTATAGACGTACACACCCGCCTCGACCCGCCCGACACAATTCGCTTGGGCCGCAAGCTCGAACAATATGACCCCTTTTTCATCGAAGACCCTTTGCGTTGCGAAAACCCACAGTCCTATCGGCTCGTTCGCCACCACGTGTCC
Organism: Candidatus Latescibacterota bacterium; assembly: GCA_018650745.1. Lineage (GTDB taxonomy): Bacteria > Latescibacterota > UBA2968 > UBA2968 > UBA2968 > JABIFK01. Next base: position 1,728 of record JABIFK010000619.1, read on the forward strand.
AGTCCCCTTGCCATTGGCGAACACTATGCCACGAAGTGGGAATTCCGTCAAATCATTGAAGAGGAACTCACAGACTACGCCCGCATTGACCTTTGCATTGTCGGCGGTCTCACCGAGGCACGCAAAGTGGCAAACTGGTGCGAAACACACTATATCAAAATTGTACCGCACAACCCCCTCGGTCCGGCATCTGCTGCAGCGTGTTTGCACCTCGACATTGCCACAGACAACTTTGCGGTGCAAGAAGCAGGACGCGTGGGTGAGCCATTTATGGAAGATCTGTTCCCAGTTCAAATCGAATACAAAGACGGCTATATGCTCGCACCCGACAGACCGGGATTGGGTATTGAATTCAACGAAGATGCCATTGAAGATCACCCCTTCCAATGGGGACACGGCCCCCGATTGCAACGCCAAGATGGGTCTTTCACGAATTGGTAAAACTGGCGCATGCCATAACCAATTGCCACACACCAACAGTTTAGAAAACGCGGTGTCTTTGCTCAAAAATCAAACGGTTGAGGCCGTCGCACGTGAAAAGCCATTGCTTCGTTGGCCTATCAAATTACACCAGATCGTGCACGCAAACAGATTGAAGCAGTAGGCCAAATTCAAACCATCATAGAAGCTTATTCGTATCGACCCATTGGAGGATACACTTCATGCAAACAATACCAATCCCTTGGCGAGCATATTATGAGCAAACCCATCTCGATCTCACATTCCCAGATGAATGGACAGTTGAGGTATCGAACATGAAAGGCGGCAAAGACATTGGCGACGGTGGGATTCGAAAAGCCTTTGCCGCTCCTATTGGCAGCCAATTGCTTAGAGAAATCGCGCGCAACAAAAAGTCTGCCGCTATCATCATAGATGACTTATCACGCCCAACCCCAGCAGACCGTCTACTGCCCTATATATTGGAAGAACTCGAAGCAGGCGGCATTGGCGTGGACAACACCAAAATAATCGCCGCAGTAGCCGCGCACCGCCCCATGGTACGTGACGACTTTATCAAAAAAGTCGGGCAAGAGATCGTTGACAAATATTATGTCACCAACCACGACGCATATGGCACCCTCGACTTTTTGGGCCACTCCAGCAGGGGCATTCCCATTTGGGTCAACCGCGACTTTATGTCGTGCGAGGTTCGTATTGCCTTGGGCATGATCACGCCACGGGGTGGCTTCTTTGGCGGGGGTTCCAAACTCGTATTGCCCGGTGTGTGCGGTCACGTCACAATCACAGCCAACCACCGATATATTCGAGAGAACTTTCGAGAGCACCTCGACGAAGTGGGCAAAATGGCGGGCTTGAGCTTTCTCGTAAACCCCTTACTCAATCCAAATCTCGAAATTATGGATATGGTCACGGGGGA
>JABIFK010000622.1 GCA_018650745.1 Candidatus Latescibacterota bacterium
CTAAAGAAGGCAAATCTATTCCCGCCCAAATGTCACGTGCTGCGATTCACCAGTATAAGATGTATGGTCTGATGCCTATTGGTGATACGCCTCGTCGTGGTGGTTGGTGGTATCACACGAGTTTGGAAACACGCACAAAGTGGTTTGGTCCCAATGGCGGCGGAGACACGCCTGCAGGGCGTGATAAAATGTTGGAAGGCAAGGCGAAGAAATATGAGCAAATGAAGGCAGCCGCTTATGATGAGAAGGTGCGCCCGATTGATGAGTTTGGTGACAAAATGACACACGAACAACATATTCCAATTATGAATGGGCTGGTGAATAATGTAGAAGGGCAGTTTCAGGTGAATGTGCCCAACAATGGTGTCTTGCCGGGTATTCCGGATGATGTGGCAGTTGAGGTGCCGGCCATTGTGAACAAGAAGGGCATTCTGCCCATGCGTGTGCCACCTCTTTCCAAGAAGATTATGATGGAATGTGTGTTGCCCGATTGGCTAAATATGGAACGCACGCTTGAGGCCGTCTTGTCGGGTGATAAGTCGATGATGCTTTATGGTGTGTTAGAGGCCAAAGAGACAACATCATATGAGCATGGGGTAGAGGTGTTGGATGCATTGTTCAATATTGAGCCTAATGAACCCATGAAGCATATCGAAGATATCAATGAACATTTCTCTTGGCCGAAGAATTGGTAGAGCATTGTAAGACGTAAGAGGCAATACGTGAGACGTGAGAGGCATTTTGGCTTCTCACGTCTTATTGCTTATTGAACTTTATTTTGAGGAAGCATTCGTGATTTCTTGGACAGATATTCAAACACCCGTGTTCTTACAAGGCGATCGTCAAATTGCCTACCGTGATCCGGCGGGGTTTTATCAGGATGGGTTGTTTCGGGTGTTTCATACGCAAGTGCATCGTGAAGAAGATGGGCGTTGCTTTTTGTTTACAGCGGTGACACAAAGTGAAGATTTGATCAATTGGACCGAGCCAAATCTTCTGACGCCAAAAGACCAGGTGTTGAACTATTCAAGCCCTGGCAATGTGATTCGTTATGGTGAGGAATGGTTGCTGTGTTTGCAAACCTATCCCACGCCAAATAATGAGCCCACAGGTGACAAGACTGCGCGTGTGTTTGTGATGCGAAGTTCAGACTTAGAAAATTGGTCTGAGCCAGAGGTATTGCTTGTAAAAGGGGATGATGTGTTACGTGAAGAGATGGGGCGTATGATCGATCCATATTTGATTGAAGACAAGGATGAACCTGGAAAGTGGTGGTGTTTGTACAAGCAAAATGGAGCGAGTATTTCATTTTCTTATGATTTGAAATCGTGGACGTATTATGGCCGCGTTGAGGCCGGAGAGAATGTTTGCGTGTTGGTAGAGCGTGATGAATACGTACTGTTTCATTCACCGAAGAATGGTGTGGGTGTGAAGCGAACGAAAGATTTTCAGACTTGGACCGATGATGGTTTGGTGACATTGGGACAAAAGGGTTGGCCTTGGGCTGTTGGGCGTTTGACAGCTGGGCATGTTTTGGATTTGCGTGATGAATTTGGGAAATATGTGATGTTTTTTCATGGCAGCAATGCAGAAGGTACGCAAGAACGTGAAACGCATGGCCATGCGAGTTTGGCGCTGGCTTGGAGTGATGATTTGGTAGTTTGGAATTGGCCTAAATAGAGAATGGAGTGTGTATGGCACATCGGTACTTGGTGGCTTTGCCAAGAGGGAATCAGCAGGTGTTTTTGTCGTGGCGGTTGTTGGCGTCTGATGCGCCCGACGCGTCCTTTTTTATTGAAAGATTAGACGATACCACTTGGACGCGCGTGCATCAAACACCTGTGGTGGATACTACTTCTTTTTTAGATCAGGTGCCTGATGCATCTGTACATATGTATCGGGTCGTGGATAGCAATGGGGTGTATTCTGAGAGCGTGACGGTCAATGCGGGTGCTGAAGCAACATTGACTGCGCTGGAGATTCCGCTTCCTGCTTATGATCGGGTGCAAAATGTGGTGGTAGGCGATTTGCAGAACAATGGCTGTTTGGGGTATGTCGTACAGTATTCTTGGGAGAATACCATTCGGTTTATCGCTTATGCCCACAATGGAAATAAACTGTGGACGTATGATACGGGCTTGCCTGAACATGGCGGATGGGATGGTTCTATGTTGCATTGCCCATTTGTGTGTTGGGACATCAATGGAGATGGACGTTCTGAGGTCGTGGTGCACAGCTATAATGGCGATTATCCAACTGAAAAATATGACCTGGCTGTTGCGGGCGAGTTGTTGACTGTGTTGGATGGCGAAACTGGGAATTTGGTTTGGGAAGCGCCGTGGCCTGCGGTGAAGTCTCGTGTGATGCTCACTGTGGGGCATTTGGATGGGGTGGATAAACCCGCGCAGGTTGTGGTCTTAGACGAGACGTATAAAGATGTGGTGCTCACAGCTTTCAATGGTGTGGATGGTTCTGTGAAGTGGCGAATTGAGCAAGAACGGGGCGCTGGGCACAATTTGGATATTGGGGATATTGATGGGGATGGTGTGCAAGAGGTGATTTGTGGGGGCATATGTTATAATGGAGATGGTTCTAAGCGTTGGGAAGCAGAACCCTTTGGCCATACGGATATTTCCAAACCTGCGAAGATTTTGCCTGATTTGGATGGTTTGCAGATTTATTATGCAGTGGAAGGTCCCCCTCGTGAATTGAATGGGGTTTATGTTGTGGATAAAGATGGGAAGACCCTATGGAAAGAAGCGTTCTACCATGCGCATTATGGTTGGATCGCACGTCATGCGCCGGGTGTGCCAGGCTTACACCCCCATACAGCTGAAGACAGCCGTCGACAGGAACAGAATCATTACCCGGTCTTTTTGCCCAATGGTGAAACGTGGTTGAATTTGACCGACTGGCAGCGCAAGAATTTTGTGCCCGTGCATTGGGATGAGGGTGATGAAGTGGTGTTTGCCATTCGGAAAGAGAACAAACGGATTGTCAGGCTCAAGGTAAATGGCGAGGTTGAAGATGTGCCGGAAAGCAAATTGCCTGAAGGGGGGCAGTATGGGCGCAATTTGGGGTGCGTAGATGTCTTAGGTGATTTTAGAGAGAATATTGTGGCGATAGATACCGAACGTAAATGTTTGATGGTTTTGGTGAACCCTACTGTTGCAAAGACACGCGGTTATTCACCGTGGGATGATTTTTCATATCGGCATGATCGCAGCCAGTTTGGATCGGGGTATTACATCTATTTATCTCCACCTGTGACAACTGTTTGACTTCTACTCGTTAAGTAAAGGAAGAGAAAATGGAAATGGGTGCTTTGAACAATTTGGCCCGATTGGGTAATGGCGTTAAGACACGCCGTTTTTCGTCGTATGATGTCAAAGGTGGCAATGGCGACAATTGGCCGATTAAGGCAGGTGAAACGCGTGTGTTAGGAGAAGTTGCTGGCGCGGGTTGTGTGAAACATATATGGGTCACAACATCGGAGAACAACAGCAATCTACGTCGGTTGGTTTTTAGATTTTATTGGGATGGTGAAGAAACCCCTTCTGTGGTTTGTCCTGTGGGAGACTTCTTTGGGTTGGGGCATGCCAAGGCGAATTACTTTTCTTCATTGCCATTGCAGGCTTCTTATTTGGGTTTAAATGCATGGTTTCCGATGCCATTTGTTGAGGGTGCGCGTTTTGAAGTGAGCAATGATTCGGATGAAGATAGTTTCTTGTATTTCTACATTGACTATGAAGCTTATGAAACACCGCAAGAAAATGTCGGATACTTTCACGCCAATTGGCGGCGTGAATTGGTGAAGAAGGTTGACGCACCCGTTGGGCCTAATGCTTATGGACGAGATCACAAACTCAACACCACGGGTGATGATAATTATCTGATGCTGGATGCAAAAGGCAAAGGGCACTATGTGGGCTGTTGTTTGCATTTGGACACGAATGAGACGGGATGGTGGGGCGAGGGTGATGATATGTTTTTTGTAGATGGTGAAACGTGGCCACCCAATATGCATGGTACGGGAACTGAAGATTATTTTTGTGGGGCGTGGAACTATAATCAGTTGCATCATGCTTATTCCACACCGTATTACGGATACCATTTTAAAGGGAATGCCGATTATACGGGCAAACATTCACAGTATCGGTTTCACGTTGAAGATCCCGTTTATTTTGAGGAATCCTTAAGGTTTTCCATTGAGCATGGGCATGCCAATGACAGACAAGGCGATTGGACCAGTACGGCATATTGGTATCAGATTGGGCGAACGGAAGCCCTGCCTGATGTGGGCACCTTTGATGATCGTGTGCCGTATTCTCATGGTGGTTTGGAACGCTGGCCGGGCAAAGACCGTCGTGACCTGCCCTTATAGGTCGTAATACATTATCTGAGTTTGGTATGAAAGGAATGGTTTTGAATCGTCCCAGAATGTTTGTGACCGCTAAAAAGGTCGATGGTTTTCGATCTGTAGATGAGGTGCGAGAAGGTATTCAGCAAGGGTATGCGGCTGAGCTTTGGGCACAGCTTGTTGATAAAGTTGAGCGCGAAATGCAAGATCCTGCTTGGACACCGGAAACTCCTTTGCCACAGCGAGAAGAAAAGCAGGTCAAACACGCCAATCGAGAACATGGATTGGTGGCACTCACGGCCAATCGCATGATGGACGCGAGTTTGGTCGCCTTGATCAAGAATGACCGTCGATATGTTGAGTCGGTATTGGCACAAATGGCGTCGATTTTTGATTTTGAGGCCTGGCCTGAGATTGAAGATTTGACGCACCTTGCGCATGGTGATCACTGTAGTTTGCGCCGTGGCCAACTGGCCTTTGCGATGAGTCTGAGTTTTGATTGGATGTATGGTTTGCTGACAGATGAGGAACGCGCGTGGATTATTGGACATTTTGATGTGCGATTTACACAGTGTTTTAAGGCTTCGCTTGAAGCGGGTGACAGGTGGGTGAATTGGTTGCAGAATTTCTGCTCGGTGATTTATGGCGGGTTTGGCATTGCAGGAATGGCTTTTGGTGAAGAGTATACAGAAAGTGCGTGGCTGGTTGAAACGGGCAAGCAGAAGATGGATGAATATGTGGGCGGATTATTTGGGCGTGAAGGCGAGTTTAACGAGAGTGTGCAATACGCCGGGTCTGCCGCCCACATTGTGCATTATTTGATGGCAGAACGCTATTTCCATCAGGCTCAAGCTTTTGAGACACATGCTTTTGATGATTTCTGTCGGTGGTACATGCATTTCACATTTCCTCCTGGGCGTGTGGC
>JABIFK010000624.1 GCA_018650745.1 Candidatus Latescibacterota bacterium
ATCGGTGGTTGCTCACACCCTACAACCGCACCATCTACGGTCAAGCGGGAGAAGAAAAATCGCTCGCGTATCAGATTCACAACAACGGTCACAAAAACATCACGGTTGATTTGGCACTGGAATATCCTGCCGACAATTGGCCCGTTAAACTCTTTGACAAACAAGTACAACTTGCCCCACAAGAAACTGCTGATGTGGTACTTTGGTTTGCCGTGCCTGATGCCAATGAAACAGTACACCTACGTGCCACGGTTGGCAATCACACAACCTACAGTACCCTCATTGCACAGGCAGGAGAAGCACCCACGACACAACCACTCGACATGCCATTGCGGCTCAAACCCTTTCAACACGAAAACGAGCAATTTGGCTATTTCCCCGAATACCCAGTTGAGAACCAAGTCTACTTCAATGCCAACAATCAACCTTTTGTTCGGGCATCTAATGGCATTGCAACCTATCGCAACAATACGTGGGCAACCTCTGGCACAGAACAATCTGTCTCAAGTGCTCACGCAGGCCCTTGGACAAAAATTGCTTTCGATACCGACGGCGATATTTATGTATTGGCAATGGCCAATGGAGGGCCCTCGCTGCTCTACTCAAAGGACAATGGTCAAACCTTTACCACACACGCACTGCCAGAAGGCAGCCCAACATCATTCGACATTGAGCAATTCTCTGGTCACAACATTCCCACCGAACCACCAGCCATCGTACAATTTCGCCGCACACAAAGTGACCCCAATCATTTTTGGCGCAAGTTTGGCGATATGGAATTGCTCTTGCCACGCAAAACAGAAAATGGCATTGAATGGTCAGATCCCATTTTCATTACCAAGATGAGCCTCGGTGTGTCGTCACACTCTGGCATACCCTCCTCAATCGTCTCACGTGGTTCAAAGATTCATATTGCGTGGGGCGAAGCCACAGACCCCGAAGACAAAAGCATACCCGGCGTGCCTGCTTACGCGGCCACCTACGACAGAGAAACAGGCACCTTAAGCGAACCAACGCTCATCGGTTACGGCGCCCCAGCCAATGACGTGCACAACACCCCGTGCATCACAATGGACAGCCAAGGGTATCTTCACGTGCTCACAGGCACACACGGCAGCCCCTTCCATTATTCTAAGTCCCTCAAACCCAACGACACCACCGCAGGCTGGACAGATCCCATTCCCGTAGGCGAAAATCTGAGACAAACCTACATTGGCCTCGTCTGTGATCCCGATGATACACTTCACCTCGTCTTCCGTTTGTGGCGCGAAGATTTCCACCCCACAAGTTACTGCGCCACTCTATCGCATATGTCCAAACGCCCAGATGAACTCTGGTCTGAACCCAACGTACTCGTTGTGGCACCATTCACCGAATACAGCATCTACTACCACCGCCTCACCATCGACCAAAAGGGTCGCCTCTTCCTCTCTTACGATTATTGGTCTACCTTCTGGTATTATCGCACGGATCACAAAGGAAAACGTCGTGCACTGTTGATGTCACCAGATGGTGGACAGACGTGGAAGCTTGCAGATAATGATGATTTGGTAAATGCACCAGAATAAATTTCGGCGCAACGCTTACAAAAAAAGAAGCGGCAAACACATAAAGTGTTTGCCGCTTCTTTTTTTAATGATCTTATTTTTAATCCGTCGGAAACGACAGTGGAATCGTCGGCTCTTCTTCTTGGTGCCGCGTACGCTCCTCAATCTTCCGATGATAATACTCTTCAATAAACGTCGCCAAATTCTTACTTGCCTCTTCAAAAACAATCTTACCCTTCTCTGCCGTTGCCTTCTCAGCCTCACCCATCACACCGGAATCGGAATATTGGCTCGTCCACTCAATCAGCCCCATCGGCCCCTTGCCAAACAAATCCGTCCAAATAAAATCCGACCCCATTTTGTTCGTCTTAGCAATCTCGCTCTTAATCTTATCGGTACGCACCGACTCGGGAGACAAGTGCATCAACATCGACGTCTCCAACTCCCCAGCGTGTGAACAGCCTCCAGGATACACACTTTCACGCCACTCTTTGTCAAAATCGGGGTTCAACTTGAGTAATTGCCACCAGCTGCAAAACACACAGCTCGCATCGGTTTCCACAATCGTTCGCCGTGCCACCATATCTATCAAGTTGTGATTGGATCCGTGTCCGTTCACCAAAATCATTTTCTTAAACCCGTGATACGCCAAACTCTTGCAAATATCCAAAACATATTGAATGAAATGCTCATAATGAATATTCAAAGACCCCGGAAAATCCATCACGTGGTGAACGTATCCATAACTCACAGGTGGCAACACCAAACTGTATTCAGGTTTTAAACGCGCCGCCTCAGTGGCCACCGCAGTGGCACACAAATGATCCACTTTCAATGGCAAATGATGACCGTGTTGCTCTACTGAGCCCGTAGGAATAATTGGAATTTTGCCCAACTTAACAGCTTCGTTTACTTCTGGCCACGTCAATTCATCAAATTGATAAATCTCTTTTACTGAAGGCATTGCATATTCCTTTGAAAGAGGTTTACTTGTTTTCGACGTTCCCACCTTCTCGAATCGCTTCCAACACTTCCCAACGGTCATACGCAGTTTTAAGATTTGTCTCAACTGTTTCAAGCTTTTTCTTTAGGACACCAATATCTGTTCCATCTTGATAAACCGCCGGATCTGACATGGTTTGATGTAACGTTTCTTGCTCCGCTTCCAACGTATCAATCTGTACAGGCAAAGCCTCCAACTCTCTGTTTTCTTTGTAGCTCAACTTACGCACTGGCTCTCGTTTGCGCGATTCCTTCTTCGCTTTTCCTGTAGCCAGCTCCTCTGGCAATGGAGGGCGTTGCCTGAGCCATTCATCATATCCGCCCACATATTCCCGCACCCCACCATTTTCAAATACAATCGTACTCGTCACCACATTGTTCAAAAACACACGATCGTGACTCACCAACAAAACAGTGCCCGAGAACTCCACCAGAATCGATTCCAACACATCCAACGTCTCGGTGTCCAAATCATTAGTGGGTTCATCAAGCGCCAAGACGTTGGCAGGCAAAGTGAACAGTTTGGCCAACAGCAAACGATTACGCTCCCCACCCGACAACACTTTCACCAAACTACGCGATCGTGCCGGGTCAAACAAAAAATCTTGCAAATAAGCAAAAACGTGTTTGGTCCTACCATTAAATGTCACTCGGTCACTGCCATTGGCCACGGTATCAAATACCGTCTTGTTATCATCCAATTGCGCACGCAACTGATCAAAGTAGGCCACCTGCAATCGCATCCCGTGTTTCACCGTTCCCGACTGCGATTCCAACTCACCCAACAACAAACGCAACAACGTGGTCTTGCCTGCACCGTTAGGACCAATCAAACCAATCTTATCGCCGCGCAAAACCGTTGTCGAAAATTGATCTATAACCGTTTTGTCCTCATAAGAGAATGAAACATCCTCCGCCTCAATCACCAACCGGCTCGTTTTTTCGGCTGTCTGAGCCGACACACG
>JABIFK010000911.1 GCA_018650745.1 Candidatus Latescibacterota bacterium
CCCCAAGCCAATAACCACCCCAGCGCCCAAACCCCACATTTTAAGCGCATCACCGTCTTCCTTACGCAGCAAAACAAAAAACCCCAAAAGGGTCAATAACGCAATAGGATGTATCCCCACGGCCACACCAAACAAAATGCCGGAAATAAGGTGACGACGGGCCTGCCCAGATATTAAGACAGCCAAGCCCAAGCTCAAAACACCAAACAAAATGGCACCCACCTCTTGAACCACAGCCTGGCGCATCAACACAGGAAACAAAACCAACAACCCGCCTCCCAAAAAGGTTTGAGCAACATCCTTTGTCAATCGGTGTATCATATATATCACCGAAGCCGACCCAATTACCCCTCCCAATAAAGCCAAGATGCGCAACCCCAAATCAGGTGCAAAAAAAAGGCCCATCAACCGCCCCAACCAAATGTAAACAGGTTGGGGATCTACAGGCATATATCCCAGACCAATAACACTAACCATCTTAGGCGCCATACCAAAAAATGGTTGTGCAAATGTTGCCCAATGCCACAACCAAATAACCACACCCAAAAACAAAATACCCCCCACACCATACATCACATTCTGCGTTGTCCCACCCCCACCTTGTTCTTTATTCACGCAGAAACACTCCCTTCTTGATTTTCAATTTCGCGCACAGTTCGCATAACCTGGCGATATTCGCCAAGCGTTTCATTCAACCGACGTGTCATAATATTATTTAAACGCCATACAATTTTAAAACCCAAGCGCGGTGCATGCTCTATAAGCCCCATCAAATCGGCACGAAAAAACCCCAATGCATGTGTGCGTTCAGCAGCTATCACAGAGGCTGCTCGCGGTGCACCGTCGAGCAATGACATTTCACCGAAAAATTGCAATTCTCCAAGCGTTGCCAAATGAATACGGGCCCCGTCTGGCGTATCGAGCTCTACATTGGCACTGCCCGACTGGATAATATACATGCCCACACCAGGTGCACCCTGACGCACAATCACCTCATTCGGTAGATACGTCCGCGTATGAAGCATCCAGCCTACTTTGCGTAATTCTTCGGGTTGTAAATCAGAAAAAATCTCGATCTCAGCCAAAACCTCACGGACATCACGTGCCCGTTGCTGGTTCACTTCCAGATCGATATCCCATTCTTCGTCTACCACAAGCCGAATTTGTTTGCCTTGCCTTGTTGCCATTTGTCTCACCAAATCGTTGGTATTTAACAACTACATCTATCCCAGGTCACACTCCAAAACGTTCACTAATATCAACAAAAAAAAGCGGAGGGGCAAGTCTCCCGTTATGAGAGGATCACCACTCCGCTTGAAAAACCAAAAAAAATCAGACAGATTTTGCCAAACTCGACTTGTAGCAGCTTCGGTTGGCACCACAATTACTGGCGCAAACGTACCCATCATCGGGGCCAATCACACCCATTGTGCGCACACACCAATATCCCGTATCAGAGACATCTTCTGTCAAATACGTCGCAGGTGGATCATCAGAAATGTAAGACCGCTTGGTGCGTAATTGTGTACAGAAATCCAGCTTTACTTGCGTCAAATCAATTGTATCAGCCATAGTTAAATCCTCATATAAAAAACAGCGGAGCACGGAGTGCAATGCGCTTAGCGCTTGTGGTTCCCATTTACACCAAGGCCAAAACACCGCGCTTGATCATCGTTTTGCTCAATGTCACCTTAAACGCATTGTCACGCAAGGGGGCGGCATCTTTTAAGACGGTATTGGCAAATGCCACAACACGCTCTTCTGTCACAACTTGCCCGACCAATGCCGACGCATCGGCTTGCCATGGTTTGGGTGCCACACCGCCTAAGACCACTTGCACATCTTTACAAACACCACCCTCAACACGCAGGGCTACCGCCGCCGCTGCAAGCGCAAAATCCATTGAGCCTTTTTCTTTAAATTTCAAATACGTGCTCTTGGTACCCGCTTTGGGTTTGGGAATGAATATTTCCGTCACCACTTCATTTGAGTGCACCACGGTCTCTTGGTACAAATTTTCCATGGGCAAAAGAAAAAAGTCAGCTGCTGGCACTGTTCGCTCACCATTGGGGCCGTGAATTTTTATGGTCGCATGTAATGCAATCAACGCGGGTGCCGTATCTGAAGGATGCACAATGTGGCACGGTCCCCCACCCATCACCGCGTGGTATTTATTCTCGCCATCTACGGCAAAACACTTATGGCCACCTTTTTTTAGGCAATGAAACTCTTCACCTCGAAAATACCAACATCTGGGGCGCTGGCACAAATTACCGCCAATCGTTCCCACATTGCGTATTTGCAACGAAGCAACCGACTCAGCCGCCTCGGCCAAAGCCGTATACGTCTTCACAATTTCTTCATCAGAAACCAAATCACTCAACGTTGTGGTTGCACCCATTCGCACACCCTCTTTGCTGTGCCGAATATAGCGCAAATCCAACGCCTTAATATTCACCAACCGATCTGGTGTAATCAAATTGTCTTTCAACTCACCCAACAGATCAATGCCACCAGCCATCACCACCGATTTTCGGTCGCGTTTTTGGCTCAACAACTGAGGCACATCCTGCAGGTTCGACGGATTAACATATTCAAAAGCATTCACGATCCTGCCTCCTTTTAAACTTGAGCCAACGCATTTAAAACTTTATCGGGTGTCATCGGACATTCTGTAACCCACACACCAATGGCATTATACACGGCATTGGCCAATGCACCTGCTGTTGGAATGGTTGCCGGTTCACCCAAACCAATCACACCGCGTTCGGGCATATCCATCAAAATGGGCACAATTTCCGGCATTTCCATCGCACCCGCCACTTTATATGCTTCCATGTTGGGGTTCACCATCACGCCAGTTTCGCGATCTAACAACCGATCTTCTAACAACGCATAACTCAAACCACCAATCACACCACCATTGACCTGACTTTCAGCTAAGAGTTTGTTTGCCACAAGACCGCAATCGTTCACCGCCACAATTTTAATGGGCCGAATCTGCCCAGTTTCAACATCAACTTCCACTTCCGCAAAG
>JABIFK010000512.1 GCA_018650745.1 Candidatus Latescibacterota bacterium
ATGATCTACGGCGACCTTATTTTTATTTCTGCTCAACCGCCAATCAACCCAGAGACCGATGAAATAGCCGGCGATGACATCAAAACCCAAACCCGCCAAGTGCTTACCAACATTGCGGGCATCTTAGAGGATGCAGGCACTTCCATTAACAACGTCCTAAAGGTGACAGTCATTCTCAAAGACCGGTCTCTGTTTGCCGACTTTAACGACGCTTATGCCGAATTCTTTCCAGACAATCCCCCGACACGTACACCCATCTTCAGCGACACCGGTGCAAACTTGGTCTTGCTCGATGTGATTGCAGGCATGGAGTAGAAACTTTCGGTTTCATTGGCCAATATATCAAAACCCTCCAGCCTGACCAGACTGGAGGGTTTTTCTGTATCCTGAATTTTAATTTTATTAAACAACCCGATTGGTGCCAGCTATTGCTTGTCCAACGTCAATCTTCGCCAATTTGCCAACTGAGTGCCCACACGAATCGTTTGCAACATATTCACAACCTTTGCAATGCCTTGACCTGCAATATCAAACGCCGTTCCATGATCAACAGATGCCCTGACAATAGGCAACCCCAATGTCACATTTACTGCATCATCAAAAGCCACCAACTTCGCGGGTGCATGACCTTGGTCGTGATACATCGCAACAGCGCCATCATACCGTCCGTCATACACTTTAAAAAACACCGTATCGCCAGGCAAGGGTCCATCAACCAACCAACCGTTGGCTTGTGCGCGTGTAACGGCTGGAACGATCACCTCGGCATCTTCTTTGCCAAAAATCCCATTCTCCCCTGCGTGTGGATTCACCCCACAAATGGCAAGTTTGGGATTCTCTCTTCCCATCGCCACAAGGGCATTCCGCATGAGTTCAATCGTGTTGTAAATCAGATCGGTATTCAAGCGTTGGGTCACTTCATTGAGCGGGATATGCCCCGTCACGTGCGCCACATTCATCCGCTCAGAGGCCAACATCAAATGCGCAATGGGTGCGCCTGTTCTTTCTGCCAAAAGCTCCGTATGCCCCGCATAATCATAGCCAGCCAAATTCATGGCTTCCTTATTAAGGGGTGCTGTCACAATACCATCAATTTCATTTGTCATTGCCAAGTCAATGGCAGCCATCACCCACTCAGCCGCTGCTCGCCCCGCCTCAGGGCATACCTTTGCAATTTCGACCTTCGAGGCGTCTACATCAATGGGCTGCCAAATATCAACGACCCCACACTGGAATTGCCCATCTTGAGGTTGATCAATGATCTGGATATCTAAATCCACTTTTGCGATTGCCATGTCACGCTTCAAAAATTCAGTATGCCCGATCACAAAAGGACGACAAATCTCGTACATTTCTTTGTGTGCCAAAGCTTTCAAAATCACTTCGGGGCCAACCCCACACGCATCCCCCATCGTCACCCCCAATAACGGTCGCTCTTCCAAGTCGCAATCCTTTCTAACAAACACCAAGAACACCTACGAACACATTCAAAATCGTCAATTTGTTGTAATTGAGCAAACAAAAACCCCAAAAAGGGGTTTCCTTTGAGGGGTTAATACATGACCGGTGACCTTGTAATGGGCTTTATCAAAGACTTTACTTCTTCAATAAGCAGATCGATATGCGAACTTTTTTCTATCCAAGCATCGGCAAAGTGTGTAATGGATTTGGGCTGTAACTCCTCTTCTCCTGCAAACAGAACAACTGGGGTTTCTGGATGGTTTTTTTTCACCCAGCACAAAAGTTGCACATCCTCTTCAGATGGCCAACTCAAACCCAAAACGACAGCATCAACCTTTTCACCCGTTATAATTTTTTTTGCTTGATCAGCGCTTTCAACACAGAGACAAGCAAAATCAGCATCAGAGAATTCCCATTCCAAAAGCTGCAATAAGTGCGATTGTTTCTCACTCAGGAGAATGGTTCTCATATCGACCCCGTTTGTTACGACATCTCACCCACCAAAATGAGGGTCCAACACAGGAGAAACCAAAAAAACCACAGACGCCAACTTCCTATTGTTGACGTCTGTGGTACAAAGAATTCCCCCGCTATGTCTTAAATTTTATGGCAGCTATAAATGATGTGTAATATAAAAATCCCCTATTTAAAACGGATTGTCAATATTGGGTTCAAAATACCCTAACAAACCTGAGGCATAGTATGCGAAGTATAGGAACGCGCCTGATCCGCACCTCAAGCTAAACAGCACCCGTATCAAATTACTGCCCCACCATCAATCATCTGCCATCACTTCGTGTGTACTATCAGTGGATTTGCGCGGCGTAAACGCACCCCGAGTGACTCGCGTGAGCGCCATGCTCAAATCATCAAAAAAGGTGTAAAACAGAGGCACAACCAAGAGGGTTAAAAGTGTTGAAGAAACCAACCCGCCCATCATTGCGCGCCCCATGGGATAATAAGGCATGCCAAACATATTGCTGTTGCCCAAAGCCATAGGCAATAAACCAAACACAGTCGTAAATGTGGTCATCATAATGGGCCGAAAGCGATTGACACCGGCTTCAAGAATAGCCTGCTCACGTGTCATACCCTCTTTACGCAATCGGTTGACCATATCCACCAATACGATCGCATTGTTCACCACCACCCCGATCAAAACAATGATACCAATCATAGCCATAATATTCATCGGCGTACTGGTCAAATACATCGTCCAATACACCCCCCAAAGCGCAAAAGGTATCGACAACAATACCGAGAAGGGTAAAATGAAAGACTCGAACAAAACGCCCATCAATAAGAACACACACGTAATGGCCATCAAGCCAGCAAAAAACATCGTATTATCTTCTTCCTCCAAATCCCCATAGGACTCTCCCTTGTCCCACGTATACCCTCTTGGCAACTCAAGCCCATCCATAACCCGATCAATTTCGGCAAATATGCCTTTGCGGTCTTGTTTGGTCGTAAAAGCCGTCACAGTGAGACTCGTGACCCCATCTTCTCTGCGAATAGTACCACTGCCTTGCGCGTACTCTACAGTGGCCAGTTCTGCAACGGGAACGCTTTCGCCTCCCACAGAGGTCAAGGAAAAATTTTGCAATTGCTGAAGCGTTTGTCGATCACTTTCCTGCAAAAACAACCGGGTTTGCACTTCACGCTCTTCAGTTTGATACCGAGGCAAACTCACCCCTTGCAACGCAAAAGAAATCGTTCGGCCAACCACACGAGGTGAAACCCCGTATCTTTGTGCCAATTCACGATCTACTCTTACCCTGACCTCATCTTCTCCGCGTTCCAAATCGGTATCCACACTCACCACAGAGGGCAACGACCGAACGCGCCGCTCTACCTCCACAGACAACTTGGCCAACACCTCAATATCATCGCCCTTCAGTCGAACAGAGACACGGGGGTTGCTCTCCCCACCATCCGAATTTCGAATGCCCTGAATACGCGTTCGAATCCCCACAAACCGTGGAATATTCTTGTCTAAATCTTTGGCAACCTCATCCATCGTCATGCGCCCACTCACTTTATGTCCAAAAGCAGCAGCGATGTTCTGATAGGCAAAATACCACCACGCCATGTTTGGGTCTTCATTGAGATAG
Organism: Candidatus Latescibacterota bacterium; assembly: GCA_018650745.1. Classification (GTDB taxonomy): domain Bacteria; phylum Latescibacterota; class UBA2968; order UBA2968; family UBA2968; genus JABIFK01. Next base: position 3,576 of record JABIFK010000512.1, read on the forward strand.
AGTTCCACACGGCCTTCATCTTTATACACCCGAGAGCGCAATATCCGAATGCCGTATTGCTCACGCCGGGTTTCCATAAATGCTTCTACTTCTTTCACGATCTCCATCGTGTCTTCAAGCAAGAAGTCTTTTGGCATTGCCATCCAAATATCCAAATCGCGATCACCACCACCACCACTGCGTTTGGTCTTGCCCATCGGGTAACTTATGGTCATCAAAACAGCCAAAATAATCAAAACTGCATCGCGTCGGTGTGCCAATACCCATCGCAACATGCGGGAATACACCTCTCGGGTCCATTGAATGGATTTGGGATCGGTCTTGAGCTTGCTGCCACCAAAACGCTCTGCGGCCAAAGGAATGAAAATTAATGCCACAAACAGAGAACCCAGAAGCGCAACCACCACTGGCAACCCAATGCGCGTCATAAAAAAGGTGGCCGTTCCGCCCGACATGACCATCAAAGGCAAAAACACCACCACAGTCGTCAACGTTGCCATCGTAATGGCCAACCCCACTTCACTGGCCCCCAAAATAGAGGCCTCACGCGGGCTTGAACCCATCGCTC
>JABIFK010000242.1 GCA_018650745.1 Candidatus Latescibacterota bacterium
CACCTTAGAAGAAGCCCTTGAGGGCACATCTTTCGTTGTGGGCACCTCACACCGTAATCGACGTGGATTCAACACACTGCACTCCCCCGCTGAGGCCGCGGACCAGTTGGTTGCCCTTGATCAAGGGCGCGAAGGTGCCATTGTTTTTGGCCGAGAACAAAATGGTTTTACCAATGACGAATTGCATCTGTGCCAAATGATCTCGCGTGTACCCTCTGCGGTTGCTTACCCTTCATTAAACCTTTCCCAAGCCACCCTCATATATGGATACGAACTCTTCCAAGCTGTTCACAAAGCAGCCCCCCCCCCAGAACTCGATTTGGCTTCTCACGATGAAATAGAGTCAATGTATGGCCATGTTCAGGAAGGCTTAGACAAACTCGGTTTTGTCGCACGCCATGACCCACGCACCTTTATGCGCTCTATTCGACGTATCTTTAACCGCACCCAAATGGAGCGCAGAGATGTAGCAACTCTCCACCAGATATTTCGACAAATAGACCGCTTTGTTGCACGGCATGGCATAGACACCTCTCAACCGCCATCAGAAGCATCAGACAACGAACAACGATCGAAACAATGACCTACTTCATTCCAATTCTTTATCTCTTCATGTATGCCTTACTACACAGTATTCTGGCAATGGGCCGGGTGAAGACACAACTCTATCGCCTGATCCCTCAGTCGCACTATCGCCTCTCATACACCATCCTCAGTATACTGTTACTCTTGCCTTTCCCATTCTTACCATGGCCAAGTGGTCACATCTATCAGATTTCACCGCCACAGTCTTATATGCTTCACGCAATCCAACTCATTGGATTTGCCGGATTTTTATGGAGCTTACATCACACAGTCCTGGGCGATTTTTTGGGCTGGGCACACCTCAAACCGTCCCCACTACAAACCCAACTCGTCACGACGGGGCCTTATCACCTCTGCCGGCACCCACTCTATTTTTTTGGGTCACTCATTTTCGTGGCTCACCCTCAGATGAGCCACGCACACCTGGTTCTAACCCTTTGGCTTGTAATCTATTTCTGGATGGGGTCATATATTGAAGAGAGGCGTTTGCTTCATCAATTTGGCCACACATATCAAACGTACCAAGAGACAACACCGCGCTTTATCCCGTTCTTATAATATCTCGTTGAGGCAAAACTGTCCCTCACTTGCCAACATGGTCTCCGTTGAGGTATAATAAGAAAGGACCAATAAGACAGGACTTGCGAATTGGGATCAAAACTATTATTATTCGCCCTGACAAACATTGCTTTAGAAACTCTAACGAGACATTCATATGGAATGGATTTCAGAATACAGTTATTTGGCCACACTGCTTGTTGTGGGTGCTCTCTTGGGTGCCATGCCAGTCATTGTGCCACTCTTCATCTCACCCCGCAGCAGAGGCAAAAAGAAACGCGACACCTATGAATGTGGTGTCGACACATTGGGCAGTGCGTGGGTGCGTTTCGACATTTCATATTACCTATTCGCACTCATCTTTGTCGTATTTGAAGTGGACGTGCTCTACATCTTACCGATAGCCGTCATTTATGACTCTGGTGTTTATGAGTGGCGTGACTTCATCGAAGTATTCATTTTTGTTGGCATTCTATTTTTGGCCATCATCTATGCCTGGAGCAAAGGTGTATTGAATTGGAGATCTGAATAAATGGCAGATGATCAAAAATCATCGCTTGAGTTGCCCATTGTCAATGGCAACCCTCAAAACATAGAAGAATTGCGTGAAGATGTTGGTCCACTGGTTCACTTGGACTCCCTCGAGAACCTACTCAATCAGGCACGAGCACGTTCCCTTTGGCCATTGACGTTTGGTTTGGCTTGTTGTGCTATCGAAATGATGGCTGCTGGAGCTGCTCGCTTTGATCTGGATCGCATTGGCGCAGGTGTTTTTCGACCCAGTGCACGCCAAGCAGACGTCATGATTTTGGCCGGTACCATCTCACGCAAAATGATTGACCCCATCAAAACCCTTTGGGATCAAATGCCATCTCCCAAGTGGGCCATTGCAATGGGTGGATGCACCATTGATGGCGGGCCCTTCAAATATCCTGGGCAATATGCCATTGTGGAAGGTGCCGATAAAATTGTTCCAGTAGATGTTTATGTACCCGGTTGCCCACCACGCCCCGAAGCACTCTTTGCGGCACTTTTTAAACTTGAAGAAAAAATCAAAGCTGGGAAAAATTTCCAAAAATGAGTTTGCTAGCCAACATAGACGGTGTTCGAGAAACCACCGACATAGACCATAGTGCTCAAGGTTTTCACCACCTCCACGTCATCACGTTGGACGCACTGGTACCCGTGACTCAAACTTTTTTTGATAATGGTTTTTATCTTGAAATGATGACTTGTCAAGATCGTCGTGAAGCCGATGGCATATTTCGTCTCGTCTACCAATTTTGCACGATGAGCACGCCTCAACGCCATTTGGTACATCTCGACATCGATCCAACAACATCAGCCCCAAGCATTGCGCATATCTTTCCGGCATCCGATTGGCTCGAACGAGAAGTGTTTGACATGTATGGCGTAGGCTTTGACAATCACCCAGATCTCAAGCGCATCCTCATGCCCGAAGCCTATCCAGATGGAGCACATCCATTATTAAAAGACTTTGTTGATCCTGAAAGTAAAGGGGAGGCGGATGGCCAGTCGGTTTGATGTGGTGCAGGATGCAGAAAGTCGTGACACCTATTATCTCAACATGGGGCCCCAACACCCCTCAACACACGGTGTTTTGCGCCTTAAACTCCACCTTGATGGCGAAACCATCCTCTCGGTTGATCCGGTCATTGGGTATGGGCACCGGGCTCATGAAAAAATGGCTGAAAATCGCGACTATCTTCAATTTCTACCCAACCCAAGCCGCGTAGACTATATCTCGGGCATGATTTACAATATCGGTTATTGCCAAGCCATTGAGCGCGCAATGGGTATTGAAGTACCAGAACGTGCAGAATACATCCGCGTCATTGCCAACGAACTCAACCGCATCTCCAGTCACCTCTTGTGGCTCGGCACATTTTTACTCGACTTAGGCGCATTTACGCCTTTTCTCTATGCCTTTGACGACCGCGAAAAAATTCTCGACATTCTAGACCGCGTCACCGGATCACGCCTCACCTATTGTTACGGTCGCTTTGGCGGCGTCACACTCGATGTAGACGACCTCTTCCTTCAGCAAACCGCCGAATTCTGCACCCATTTCAAAACCCGATTTGCACTATACGAAGAATTGGTTATTGACAACGTTATCTTCCAAGAACGCACAGTCGGCGTTGGGGTATTTGAGCCAGACCTGATACAAAAATACGGCGTATCGGGCCCCTGTTTGCGTGCAATGGGCCAAGCCAATGACGTGCGCAAAGACGAACCTTACGGGATTTACGATCGATTCGATTTTGACATTCCCACACAAATGGCAGGTGACTGCTTTGTGCGATCACTTGTTAGAATGGACGAAATGCGGCAAAGCGTGCGCATTGTAGAACAAGCCGTCAAAGACATTCCCGATGGCCCTTTCATAGCACCCAAAGTGCCCAAACGCATTCGCCCTGCCGAAGGAGAATATCACTTCTGTGTAGAATCTGCGCGTGGCAACTTTGGCATCTACATCGTCAGTGATGGCAGCGACATACCTTTTCGCTTAAAAATGCGCACGCCATCGTTTGCCAACATGGCCACCATGCCCGACGTTATGAAAGGCACACTCCTATCGGACGCAGTGGCCATCTTGGGCAGTATAGATATTGTTGTTCCAGAAATAGATCGGTAGAATCAGTCACAGGTCAAGAGGTCACTAATCTTTAGATTTTGACCCGTAACGTGCAGACCAGGGACTTGAGACAGTTTTTATTTTATCTCATGGATTTTAAATGCCTTCAAATATCCTACATTTTTTTGATAACTTCTGGTTGGCCATTGGCGCAACAATTGCCATCGTCATGGCTTATTTGAGTGTGAATGCCATCATGCTCATTTGGCTTGAGCGCAAATTGGCTGCTCGCATTCAACGTCGCATTGGCCCAACACGCGGCCCATTTGGTTTGGTGCAACAAATCTTTGACATGGTCAAACTCTTCAGCAAAGAACTCATCACCCCAGACCATGTCAATCGCGTCCTGTATCTTATCGCCCCCGTCATGATCTTTGCACCCGTGATGGCATTGTGCACGCTCTTCCCTATATCAGCCACTTGGGTTTTTCACGACTATAGTGTTGCCGTTGTTTTGCTCTTGGCCATCAGTGGTGTGAATATCTTGGCCATCTTCTTTGCAGGATGGGGCTCCAACAACAAATATGCACTCTTAGGCGCGGTGCGTGCCGTTGCACAAAACATCTCCTACGAAATCCCCCTCATTCTCTCGATCATACCGATTGTCATGATGGCCAATTCGCTCTCACTTTATGGCATTGCAGATGCGCAAACAGGAGTCCCTTACGTACTCTTGCAACCTATCGCGGCCATCATATTTATCATCTCTGCCACGGCAGAGACCAACCGCGCGCCCTTTGACATACCCGAAGCCGAATCTGAACTTGTTGCAGGCTTCCACACCGAATACTCTGGCATGCGTTTTGGCATGTTCTTTTTTGCCGAATATTCCAACATGATCATCGTTTGTGGCCTGGCCACGGTGCTCTTCTTAGGTGGCTGGAAAGGCCCTTATTTGCCTGGCCCCGTTTGGTTCTTCATTAAAGTATATGCACTTATTATTTTGATGATGTGGTTTCGCTGGACTTTTCCTCGGTTGCGGTTTGATCAACTCATGAAATTTGCGTGGATGGTTCTTGTGCCACTTGCACTCATTAACTTGTTGATCACAACATTCGTTTTGAAACTCATTTAATAGAGTAACCTGCCAAAGTTACTGGAGTACATAAATGGCGTTCGTCAAAGACATACTCGACGGCACAAAAACATTGCTCACGGGTATGAAAGTTACATTAAACAACTTTCGGAAACCGTCGATCACATCGAAATATCCGATCGAAAAAATCGAAATGTCAGAAGCATTTCGCAATGTGATTGTGCTCATAGAAAAAGACGACATACAATCGCACGACTGCATTGGGTGCAAAGCCTGTGAACGTGTCTGCCCATCGTTTTGCATTGACGTAGATGGTGAACGCCCAGAAGGCATGCGGCGGATGCGCGCAACCGAATTCAAGGTCGATTTTGCACTGTGCAGTGACTGCGGCCTTTGTCTGGATGTATGCCCGACCGACACCTTGGGATACAGCAAAATACACGATGAAACGGGGTATAACCGCAGTGACTTTGTTTATGACCTGCTCGATCCTTGGCGAGACGCAGAAGGCCCAACAGTAGAACGTCTTAGAAAACTAGAAGAAGAACAAGCTGCGGCTAAAAAAGCCCGAACAGTCAAAAAGGCTGCCGCAAAGAAAGCAGCGGCTAAAAAAGCAGAAACAGAAACGTCCAAAGAAACAACAGAAGAAACACCCACCAACAAAAACGACGCGGAGAACAACGATGCCTGACATCATCGTTTATATTTTTGTTGTACTCACACTCATTGGCGGGATCGTGGCCGCTGTTGCACGCCAAGTCCTCTACAACATCATTGGTTTGGGGATCAGCTTGCTCGGTTTGGCGGGTTTATTTCTTAACCTGGGCAGCCCATTTGTCGCTGCCATGCAAGTTCTCATTTACATAGGCGGCATTACCGTTGCTATTGTCTTTGCGATGATGCTTTCTATTGCGATGTCTTTGCTGCCCCCCACACCCAATATGGCAAAGCGTGTCTTTGCGATTCTATCAGGCATTGTATTTTTTGTTGCACTCGCATCGATGATCATGGGCACACACTTTAATAGTGTTGAACCTGCTGCCCAAGCAGCTTGGTCTGTCGGCCAAATAGGACACGCCTTGCTCACCACATACAATCTCGTATTTGAAACACTTTCACTCGTCTTGTTGTTGGCCATCATTGGTGCCATCCTCATTGCTCGTAAGGACACCTCAACACCATGACCCTGCACGCTTATTTGCTCGTTAGCCTTGCCCTCTTTTCGCTGGGCCTCATAGGTGCACTTTCGCACCGCAATCTCATTGCCTTGCTTATTGGCACAGAACTCATGATGAACGCTGCCAGCCTAAACTTTATGGCCTTTAACCGTTATGTTGTTACCGATCCTACCGTTGGGCAAATCTTCGTTCTCATTATCATTGGTTTGGCAGCAGCAGAAGTGGCCATCTTTCTATCCATCATTTTACGACTCTACCGTGCGTATCACGACATTGATTCTGAAAAGCTCGTTGAACTTAAAGGATAAACAGAGCAAATGGAAGCACTCAGCCTTCTTCTCATCACCACATTTGCCCCACTGATTGGGTTTGGTATTGCACTCATCTTTTTGATGCGCCAACCCAAGGTGGCACAGTTTGTTGTCTTGCTCGCAGGAGTGGCATCGGTTCTTGGCTCCATAGCCCTCTACCTGCAGGGCCCTGCCGAACCGCTGCGGTATTTGTGGTTTGTCAGCGGTGACCTCCAACTGCAGTTTGGCTTTGTACGAGACGGCGCGTCTCTCATGTTTGGCATGGTTGTTGCCATTATTACAGCATGCGTGATGCTTTATTCCACAGGTTATATGTCTCACGACCCAGACAGAACGCGCTATTTTTCTATGCTCGGTCTCTTTGCTTGGGCTATGCTGAGTTATGTATACGCCGTTGATCTGTTACAAGCTTTCATCTTCTGGGAATTGGTTGGTCTTGCTTCTTTCTTTCTCATCGGTTTTTGGTACGAAAAACCCTCCGCAGCAACGGCTGCTCGCAAAGCTTTTCTAATGACCCGTGTAGGTGATGTCGGACTCTTTATCGGCATCCTGCTCATCTTACAATACACGGCCAACTTTGATATCCCAACACTGATCGATCCCACCACAGGCCTTACGACTCAAGTATCAACCGAATCGCTCAACCTCATTATGTTGCTCATCTTTATTGGTATTATGGGCAAAAGCGCCCAATTTCCGTTGCACACCTGGTTGCCCGACGCCATGGAGGGTCCAACTCCCGTTAGTGCCCTCTTGCACTCTGCCACAATGGTTGCTGCCGGTGTCTTCCTTATGATTCGCCTGCACCCGCTTTTTATGGCAGCCGAAACCACAGCACTCATCATCCTGAGCATTGCCACATTTACAGCAGTCCTTTCATCTACCATTGCAATGGTGGACAACGACATCAAAAAAGTACTCGCATATTCATCCATTAGCCAACTGGGTTTTATGCTCATGGGACTCGCAGCGGGCAGCCTCTTTGCGGGTGTCTTTCATCTCATTACACATGCAGTATTCAAAGCATTGCTCTTCTTGTGCTCGGGCATTTACATTCACGCCTACGAAACCAATGACATGACGGCCATTGGACGAAACGGTGGGCGCAGTCTCAAAATCACAACGCTGGGCCTCATTGTCGGTGGTGCTGCATTGGCAGGTTTGCCGCCCTTAGCTGGTTTTTGGAGCAAAGAAGAAATCTTCGCCCAATTGGGGCACCACGGCTTCAACACCTTTATGGCAGGTGCGTTCTTTGCCGCATTTCTCACGGCCTATTACAGCTTTCGCATGATCTTCCTCGTGATCAAACCCGATCGAATCGAATCGTCAACTGATCAACCCGGGCACAATCCCGAACCCATCAGCATGACCTTCCCCG
>JABIFK010000492.1 GCA_018650745.1 Candidatus Latescibacterota bacterium
CATTGTATTACAAACTTGATAAATATGGTTTAGGTGATCGTTAAAAATGAATTTCTGGATTCTAAAAAATGAAATGCGAGAAGGCCGTCTTTTGGCGTTTCGGCTGGGTCGATTGGGCAAGATGGCTTTGTTATCAGCTCTCGTAACCTTCTGCATTATGGGACAAGGCTTAGCGACTGAGCGGATTGCGGTACTTCAAGATTCGTTAAGCATTTTGGTGCAGCAGCGCGATTCATTGCAGGCAGAGCAACGTCTTTTGCAAACATCGACCGATAGTTTGGCGCAAATGGTTACCCAACTTAAAGGTATCCACGGCGGTGGTGTAGCCTCTGGTGATTTGGCTTTGGCTTTGCGTCATTCTTTGAGGCTTACCTTGGTTCTGGAAGCCGTCTATGGTCAAGAGATGGTTGTGAGACAACAAATAGTTGAAACCCTGTCTCATTTAAGCGAAGCGTATGATGCTGAAATGGGTCGATTGATTATGTTGTTGTCTGAGCAACCCGATTCGAAACAGATTTCGAAAATTCAAAAATTACGCCTCGCAAAGCAATCTCTGGGTGTGTCACATGAGCAACCTGTGCTGCCAATGGTTATGATTGGTGAAGATGATACGCCTAGTGATATTCGTCTCAAGACAGAACTTATGGCCGACGTTGCTTTGCAATTGCAAAATGAACAAAAGGATGTGGACAAGCAAATAGATCGTTTGGCAGATGAGCAACGTTTGCGCGCTAGGGGGCTGGCTTTCACGAACGAATTTGGTCTGTTTGATGAAGCCTCACCACAAGGCCGTTCAGTTACGGCACCCTCTGTTTCTGAGGGGATTTCCGAGCCTGCAGAGCTGTCGGATGAATCTCTCACTGGGCCAGATGGGGGCGCACCACCACCTAACTTTGACTTTGCAGGAATAGCTGGCCCTTCTGGGACTGGTAAGTTGGAGGGTGAATCAGTTGTTTCTGATGAGGGTGTACTTCTCAGTGCAAGTGTTGGCCGAGAGGTGGTCTTAGGTGGTCTTAAAGGACCCAATGGGGAACCCTTGGATGAGCTGAGCTTGGAACTTAGAAAATTGCAACTGTACCATCAAGAGTTGGTTGCTAAAGAAAAAAAAGTGCAAGACAGAGTGACTCGTTTGCAGAGATATCTCAAGCAGTTGTTGGAGGGGCAGACCCCGTGAGGTTTATCGCGTGTGTGTTGCTTTGCTTGCTTGGTATGATGCGACCTGTACCTGCTGCCGATTTACAAGTGGTGGGCGGCACGGCCTTTGATAGCAATCTCTATGAGGCATTGGTCAAAGCACAAGGCGGTTTGGTGAGTCGCGTTTCTGTCACGGCGAAAGGCTTTGCTTGGCGCGGCAAATTGGGTGTTGTACAAATAGAACAACAGGCAGGCTTGAAGCACATTTGGGATGCGGCGTCAACAGAGATGCAAGCAGGTGATGTGTTTGTTGAGCAATTTTTCGTTCACGGCATAACACGTGTCGGCAAACGAAACAAGTTGGGCATTCGGACGGGAATCAAGTTTAAACAAGCCACACGGGTTCCTGGAGAAGAAAGCTATTTGCGTGGGGTCGTTGATGGTGATTTTTTTGTACCTTTGGGGACACATTTCATAAGCCGGGTACGTTTTGGTTTTGGAGGAGATGATTCGCGCGATGTGTTGTTGGCAGAGGCGGATTATCATTCAGCAGGTTTGGACCTGGTGTATGCCAGAAGCCGTCAGTTTAAGGCACATGTGCGTTTCTCAAGGCGGTGGATTGATTATGATCGTGCTGCTTTGGTCTTGGAGAAATCCGATCAGATCACAGCTCTAAAAATGAATCAGGCAGATCAAACAAGCTCACTCATCTTGGGTTTTCAAGCTTATGCAGGGATGTTGATCCAGGCAGATTATGCGTTTTCGAGAAACCGGTCGAATAGTTTTGGTTATGACTATTGGTCTCATCGGTTGCAAGGTATGTTGGTAAGGCCTTTGTTTTGGAAAATGGATGTGCAGATCTTTGCACAGTTTCATGTGCGCCTATACGACGACCTTGTGCCAAATTTAATAGGACAAGCAACCGAAACGGATGCCTACGAGCAAAGCATTGGTGTTTTGAAAATGTCGCGCCAAATCTCACCCAAATATGTTCTTGCTGGGCAATACGGTTTTTATCGCAATGGTGCACGACAAGGGGATGGTTTTTATCGCAAGCATGTTTTTTCTTTGATGCTCGAAGCCAAACTCTAAGTGTTAAAAATGAAGGAGGGCATAAATGGCCAGTCACAGTATGACAGAGGTGTTGCCTTTGCCCAAACGGCAATTTGGCAAAACCGGTGAAGATGTTCCGATTTTGGGGTTGGGTACTGCTCCTGGTGGTTTTGCACTGCCCGATGCTGAGGCTATCGAGATCTATCAGGCTGCTCTGGATTTGGGGGTGACTTATCTGGATACTGCTCCCGGATATGATCGGGCCCAAGTGCAATTGGGTCACGTTATGAAAAAAAGGCGTGACGAAGCATTTTTGGTAACCAAAACATTTGCTGCTGAGGGTAAAAAAGCCACAGAAATATTGGAACAAAGTTTGAAAGATTTGCAAACGGATCAAGTTGATTTGGCCTTCGTTCACTCTGTTAGCAGCTTAGATATTGAACAAGTTTTGGCTTCTGATGGTGCTCTACAAGCCCTACGTGATGCACAAAAGCGTGGTTTGGTACGCTACGTAGGTATTACCAGTCACGCACGGCCTTGGAAGGCTGTTAAGATATTGCAGGATGTAGAGGTGGATGCCGTGATGTTTGCGATGAATTATGTGGATCGCCACACCTATAATTTTCAAGGAGAAGCATTGAACTTGGCTGTGGCGCAAGGTGCAGGTGTTGCTGCGATGAAAGTCTATGGTGGGGCCCCCGAAATGAAATATGAGGACCCGACACTTTCGATTCTGGGTCTGTCTCGACCCGATAGATTAGAAACGGCCCTGCGTTATGCTTTGGGGCTTCAGGGCGTAAGCACTGCAGTGGTGGGCATGTACTCTCTTGTTGAGTTGGAGCAGAATATTGCTTGGGCTCGAAATTATGCGCCATTAACGACTGAGGCGTTGACAATACTTGATGGTGAAGGCAAGACATTGGCTAAGGATTGGGGAGAACATTTTGGCCCCTTGGCTGGAGATGATTAGGGAAATGGGTTGCCTGCATCTAGAAAAAACCCCATCAGAAAACTGAAATGGCTCAGACTTCTGATGGGGTTTTTTGTTTTTTTGGGGGTTTAGAAGGGGGTAATTGTGCAATTAGGCGATATTTCTTGTTGGTACGCCGGTTGCATAGTTTGAGGGTGAGGAGGTGGCATATGACTGTTTTAAAATTGGTGGGTGTGTTGCTGGTGCTTTGGATTGGTGTGGTAGGTGCAGATGAAGCCAATATAGAAACACAGAAAACTTTGGCCAAAGAATTAGCTGTTGAATATCGATTGCGTCTTCACGCGCAGGACTTTTTGGCAGATGTGGCACTGTTTGATGATATGGCCACATTGAGCAGGGGTATTTCTGTGGTGCAATCTACGACGCCAGATAACGACTCGCCTGTGGATAGCGAAACAAGTGCGGCAAATGGGGGGGGGCTATTGCCGAATCAGGGGTTAATCCCACCTGTAGAAATGTTGCCTGTTTCTTCGGTCTCATTGGAAATGAGTCATTCTGGCTTCGATCCAATTGTTGACCTGCAGTTGGAGATTGAGGCTGTGCAAGAAGCGATTTTGCAGATTCGGAAGACCAAAGCGCAGCAAAAGATTGGACAATAGAAATGGAAGAAAAGTGTATAAATGGAATGTATGTATATGTGACACGTGTAAATATTTGAAAATATTGTAGTTATATTTGTTTGTGATTCGTATTTCTGTAGACATAATCCGATTTAAAATTCTACATTATCATTCGCACCTCTAAACTTTACACAGAACGTTTTTGAATTTTTGGTGCCATATATCGAAACTCTGGGCTCAAACTGCTTGAACCCCGCAAAGCACATACTTTGCGGGGTCTCTTTTTTTTGACCTGAATCATTCGTGATGTATATTAAGGGGTTTTTGGGATGGTGTGTATTAACGGGTCTTCTTGGAGATTGTAAAATGGCACTGGCGGAACAAAGCTCGGAATATAACGAAAATTCGGATGGGGTGCGTGTTGTTGTGGCTGGG
>JABIFK010000625.1 GCA_018650745.1 Candidatus Latescibacterota bacterium
AGATTGATCTCCGATAAAATCAAGCAAACCGAGGCGATCTCCAAAGTCGAATTTTGCAAACTTCTGCGTCGTTTCAACGATCTCTTCTTTTTCGGGTGGTCCGGAGCGTGTGGCCGATTTTACGATTGGCGAGGTAAATGTACTGCTGGTGACAATGGCATTTTCGAACGCGATACCTAGGTATCGACGCATCAGACTGACCCCATGATATCCGTTTGCAGCCGATACTTGTGCCTGTGTGATTTGACCCAGCTTCCCACTGTGTGCAAACGCGAGCCCTGTAAAGTGGTGCGGCTGAAGGTGGTATTGCTCGGCAACCTGTATTTTCGCGCCTTCTTGAACGAGCTTATATAGACTTTCTAAATCTTCAACAGTTTCTCCGGCGGGTGTTTCTGCAAGAATAGGTTGGCCAAGTTGAGCGAGTTGCTGTATTGCTTCGGGGGCAAACCCTCTTTTGACACTGGTCACAGTAAAGAGGGGACGCCCTTTGGTGACCATTTCCTCCGTTGAACCGAAAAGGGGCACACCGAAGGGAATACCCGGATGGTCTATTCGATCTGGATTACGTGAGACCAACCCAATGCATTGGAGCAGATCTGGACAAGCTGCTGCAGCACGGAGAAAGAACCCTGATCGCCAGCCAGTTCCAACAATACCAAAACGTATCATAGATTTGCCTTTTTTATAGGAATGAAATCGGAAAATAGTATGTCTTGAGTATGGTGAGACTACGCCTGATGCTAAATACTTCCAATCAATTGCTGCCACTTTTGAACGACCTGAGCGTAGACAGGAAAATCTTCACTATTTTCGAGTCTGTTATTATCTGTTAGCCATTGGGCGGTTCGCCGTGCACCCTCAACCCAAGGAATGGTTACTTGAAAACCAAGATCTTCTCTGGCTGCGGTATTGTCATAGAGATTGTTGTGGCTGAAGTTTACGTCGCATCGGGAGGCTTCTTGAGGTGCCATTTGTACCAGAACGTCTGTGGGAATATGGACGAATTTTGGTGGTTTGGCCCCAATTGCTTCTGCAAGCCCGTTGTGATATCCTTCCCAGGTTATCCACTCTTCACCTGCTACATGATAGCCTCGTCCCTTGGCCTTCTCATTGGCGATAGCGCCAACAAAGGCCACAGACACATCATCGCGGTGACAGGTTGGCCAAAACGATGAGCCATCGCCATGTACGACGATCGGTTGTTCTTTTTTGAGGCGATCCAGAATAACGTTTCCTGAGCCGAGAGAGTGAAGCAGGTTATTGCCACCTTCGCCATAAGTGTGCCCTGGGCGAATAGAGGTGACCGACAAATCCCCGCGTACGTGGGCTTCAAAAAGCAGTTCTTCGCACCGAGCTTTATTGTAACCATAGGCGAATTTTTCTGGCGGCAACCGTTCGCAATCTTCTGTGATAGGATAGGTGGCAGAGGGTTTGGTATAGACATCAACGGTGCTGCAAAAGATGTATTGTTCTGTGCGACCTTTGAATACCTGCACGGCATGTTCGGCGTCTACGGGCAAGAAACAGTACATGTCAATTACACAATCGAATGTGCCTGCTTCCTGGATTTGATTGGCAAACTTTTCAGTGTCTTTTCTGTCGCCTATAATGGTGGTGTAATTGCCCTCTACGAGTGAGGTTCTTTGGCCTCGGTTAAAGAGCACCACATCGTGATTTTGTTCTAAGAGCAAACGGGTAATTCCTGTGCTGATGGTGCCGGTACCGCCAATGATGAGTATGCGCATGATGTCTCTTTCTCTATTTTTTAGGTGTGCAACCCCTGTGAAATGGGTGGTTGCAAAGTTGTTTTTAAGTGTTTTGAATGTCGTACTATTTACCAAAACGGGGGGTCTCTAATTGCCATACCCCTCTGAAAAGAGATTGCCGCTTTTCGGGCATCGTTTCAATGAGTTCATCATCCCAACTGGGGCGATGCCATTGTGCCCAGGTAGAATTGTAACAATTAAACACCGCGCATCGAGGATTGTCTGGGTTTGTCCAGTCATTGGCGGCGTGTATTAAACTCTCTGTAAAAATAACGACC
>JABIFK010000352.1 GCA_018650745.1 Candidatus Latescibacterota bacterium
AGTTCAGTTTGAATAGTTGCGCCATCATCTTTACAATAAAAGCTGCGAACCATTTCAACCTGGTTGTTTTCATGATCGACAAGAGAAATTGAAATCGACTGAAAAATACCCGTATGAATGAGATGAACACCCAAATTATCGAGCACACCGTTCAAACTCAAAGACGACAAAGTCATTTGTGCAACATCTTGATACACCCGCTCTAATCGTAAGCGGTCTTCTACATGTTCAAGCTCATGCATACGGGCAATACCTGCTGAAAAAATCTTCCCGATCTGAACCAAAATTTCTTCATCAGTACTTAAAAAAGCATTGGGCACCAAACTGTGTAAAGATATCACACCAAGCGTAAATGGTACATCCAAATAACTGCGTATCAACAACCCGCCAAAGTTCTCCCTAAAGCGACTGGCATTTTCTTTTGAACCCGACTCAATATCAAATTCATTATCTTTTTTACCCGTTATCCAACGCTGTGTGAGATAAGGCGCTTTTCGATGCTCACCAATGGTCATAGGACCATCCAGCCCAAAACGATAGGTTTCGACAATGTATTGCTCAGCATCAACAATCAAATGAAGGGCAATCGAACAAATTCCTGAAATCATGTGATTGGCTTCTTCCAAACACACTTGCATCACACGTTCCAAATCTTGTGGACGCACCATTTCTTGCACGGCCTGCTGGATTTGAAGCAGGCTCTTTTGGGTCAGGTTCTCAGCCTTTAAAGCCAATATTTCTTGCTCTAATTGTTTATGGGTCATCTCACGTATCCATCCAATCCCTTAACGAAAAACGCATAGCATCATCGTCGATAAACTTTCATGTCTCTTATGCCCCAACGCTTTAGCACCAAAATACAACATAATCAAATTCTTAGTAAATAACCCTAAAAAAACAAGCGTTTGCGACATAAATCGCAAACGCTTGTTCTATCATAATTTTCATGGTAGCGGCAGAGGGACCAGAACCCACCGATTGCCCTTTTCACATCTGATGTAAAAACCACACAATTACCTACAAAAACCTCACAAAAAAACAAGCGTTTATATCATTCTAAAAACGAGTGAAAATCACTTCCGTAACATTTGAATAACACAAACAATGCACCTTTTTGCACAAAAAGCGTGGCATATGTGTGTCATGAAATTTACCCCAACTCTGAGGTGAATTGAAATAGTGGACATACCAAGACGTGAGAGGATACAATCCAAAAAGCCGATCCCTTAGGATCGGCTTTGAAACATCAACGTGTGTATTTGGTATTACAATCTTTCAGGAGACTTCAGTTTTGTCAGTGCCTGCGTATCATTTTCCACACCCACCATTTTCAATCGAATATTCAACGTATCTCCCAAAATACCCGTTGCGTTGGTCCAAGTATCCACACCCAAGTCTGACAATTTTACCTGCATATCTGCCGCAAAACCTGCAATGGGCAAACCTGTTTTGGGATCTGTACCGCGACCCAAAACCTGCACGGGTACCCTGACCACTCTCGTTATACCCAACATAGAAAAACTGCCCGTTACCATCAACCTATTCCCCCAAGCTTCCACTTTAGAACTCTTAAATCGAATTTCAGGATGTTTGTCCAAATTGAAAAACAAAGCAGCACCCATCACAATATTATCATTTTCTACTTTAAAGCTTTTGGCTTTTGCACGAAACTCAATAGATGAATCTTCTACCTGCGCAGGTTCGTAAACAATCTGACCCTCAAAGTGATCAAATGTACCTTTCACGGGTCGAATATCATTCTGAACTTCAAATGCAGAGTACTGTGTATCTACTTTATAAGTCGTGGCAAATGCACTGCCTGCAGCAAACAACAAAACCAAAGCACCAAACCCTATCTTACGTGTGTAATTTGACAACATGTTAAACCTCCAAATGATGTGAATGACATAATATTTCTTTTGGTTGTTTTAAGTATAATCAAAATAGATTTGTTCACCGCGTGGTTTGTGGTCAATGGTTAGGCTTTATGATGAACCGTTAGATACGCTCTTAAAAGTTAAGCCTGCAAAGTGGGTCTAAAATGCCTGATTTTGGATAGATCACGACCAACTTGGATTAAGTATGTGTCCTGAGGAATAAGATTTTCGCCATTTAGAGTGAGAGTATTTCTTACCTGTAAGGAGGAATTACTCAATGAAACAAAATCGTTATACAACCGAACAAAAAAAGGCCCGCATCATACGATGCAAGCCTTGTAAATGAATTGAACTTCTCTCTGTTATGTATATAACAGAAAAATCCTGTTTCGATAAAAAGAAGCCAGCAACTGGGCTATCTAAAAGTGCTGCAATGGCATAAATCCACATTACCCAATTTAAGTAGTTTTTGAAAAAAGCTTTCTGTTTAGACCGTAATCGAACCATATCAACGCTTACTTGAGCCCACGATCAGAGCATTCCCTGCGCCAACACACGTTTCACCACCCCTGCCAGTTCTTGCATATCCACGGGTTTTGCTACCTTACCCATGAAGCCATATTTGACATAGTTGGCCATCACTGGGTCATTGGCGTATCCA
>JABIFK010000484.1 GCA_018650745.1 Candidatus Latescibacterota bacterium
AGATCAATTTGGGGCTGTCGGTTGTGGTCGTGATGACCCTGGGTATTGTGGTGGATGATACGGTGCACTTTTTGAGCAAGTATTTGCGAGCACGCCGCGAACATGGGTATGACAGTGAAGATGCGGTTCGGTATGCGTTTGCATCTGTGGGCAAGGCCATTGTGGTGACGACGGTGGTTTTGATTGCGGGATTTGTTATTCTGGCACAATCAACGTTTGGTTTTAATGGCGATATGGCCAAGATGACGGCCATTACAGTTGCATTTGCACTTGTGGTGGATTTCTTATTCTTGCCACCTTTGTTGATGAAGATTGAACGCAAACGTGAGCTTGTCTTTGTTCGTGAAGATGAACCAGAAACAGAAGCTTATCTTACCGTAAATGAATAAAGATAACAATGCGCGTGGTGCGGTGTGTTTAAAGTTCACAACTTTTCAAGATTTGCTCAGCACCCCGTTCTCGGCACTTATATTGCTTTGATCAGTACTTTGCGCTTTCCTAAAAAGGAGTCCTTATCATGTCTCAAAAATATGTATTTAGAAATAGAACACTTATCCAATTTATGACGCTGTTTATGATTTTGTTGCCTATGACTGTTTTGGCAGAAACTTTTGCTGCTTTTTCGTTGGATCAGGCACAGACGCCGGAAGAACAAGGCACCGCTATTGCGTTGGAGGCCGATTTGCGCGATTCTGGTTTTGGCGACTGGGTCGCGGACCTCCAGATGGTGTTGCGCAATCAACACGGTGAAGAGAGCAAGCGTCTGATGCGGTCGCGAACTTTAGAGATGGAAAACGATGGCGATCGTAGTATGG
Organism: Candidatus Latescibacterota bacterium; assembly: GCA_018650745.1. Taxonomy (GTDB): domain Bacteria; phylum Latescibacterota; class UBA2968; order UBA2968; family UBA2968; genus JABIFK01. The sequence continues at coordinate 816 of JABIFK010000484.1, forward strand.
TGGTGTTTGACCAACCGCGCGACGTAAAAGGGACAGCATTTTTGTCTTTTACGCACCGTTCGGACCCCGATGATCAATGGCTTTATTTGCCCGCATTAAAACGGGTGAAGCGCATTGCGTCTAACAATAAATCAGGACCTTTTATGGGCAGCGAGTTCGCCTATGAAGATATTGCTTCGCAAGAGGTTGAGAAATACACGTATAAATATATGGGCGAAGAAGAGGTTGATGGTGAAGCTGCCTATGTGGTCGAACGATATCCAACAGATAAAAAGTCGGGTTATACACGTCAGGTGGCCTATTATGATCAAGTGCACTTTCGACCCTTGAAGATTGTGTTTTACGACCGCAAAGATTCGTTGCTCAAAACATTGACGTATGTTGGCTATGATCAATACAAAGATAAGTTTTGGCGTGCCAAAGAAATGAAGATGGTGAATAACCAAAATGGAAAATCAACAGTTCTGATCTGGGAAGGATACAAATTTTCCAATGGTTTGTCTGTACGGGATTTTGACAAAAACAGTCTCAAACGCGCTCGATAATTTTGATCCCTCCTTTTTTTTCGGATACTGAATGAAAATACAAAATTCAATACATAAAAAAGAACAAACCCTCTTCTTCCTTTTTCAAAAGGAGAAGGCAAGGGGAATTGGACTTTTTCTTTTGACTTTCTTCTTGTGGACACCCCCGATGTTTGCCGAACAAACCGTGTCGGGTTCCATTGGTATTGAGTCACGCGGATTTCCCCAATCACCACTTGACCCCAATCAAACCGAGGCAGATGTATCCGTTGTTTTTGCACCCGAATACGATGTGTTTTTTGATAATGGTGATCAAGCACTGATATTTGAAGGTTTTGCTCGGTTAGATGGTATGGATGGGCAGCGCACGCATTGGGATATTCGTGAATTGTTTTGGGAGCGTATCTTTAATCGGTGGGAAGTGCGTGTGGGCGCCCGGCGTGTGTTTTGGGGGGTGGCCGAGTCTCAGCATTTGGTAGATGTGGTGAATCAAACCGATTTGGTTGAACGACCCGATGGTGAGGCCAAACTTGGGCAACCGATGGTGAATGTGACATGGGTGAATGATTGGGGGACATTGGATCTGTTTGCGCTTCCGTACTTTAGAAAAAGAACGTTTCCTGGACACGAGGGCAGATTGCGAACGCCTCTTGTTGTGACTGATGATGCACGGTATGCCGATGGTGATGTGAAACGACATTTGAGTTTTGCGGGACGTTGGTCTCACACATTGGGTGCATTTGATGTGGGGCTGTCACATTTTTGGGGTACGGTGCGGGATCCCTTATTGAGGCTGTGGGAGCTGCCTGATGATGCGTTCGTGTTGAAGCCATTTTATGACCGTGTGCATCAAACGGGTTTGGAGCTTCAGGCCATTACGGGCGGTTGGTTGTGGAAGTTGGAAGGTATTCACCGTAGTGGACAAGGCGAACGTTTTACGGCACTGACGAGTGGATTTGAGTATACGTTGGGCAATATTAAGAGCTCGGGCATAGATGTGGGTTTGCTGGCCGAATATTTGTGGGATGAGCGCGATGCGCTTTCGCCTTTTGAAGATGACTTTTTTGTGGGCACGCGTGTTGCACTGAATGATGTGCAAGACACGGCGATTTTGGCAGGTGCTGTTGTGGACCGTTCTTCGGGCGCAACAGCTTTCTTATTTGAGGCCAGTCGCCGAGTTGGCAGTCGATGGACGGTGAACTTAGAGGGCCGAGGCTTTTGGAACGCAGATGCCAATGAACCGTTTTATGCATTTCGTCAAGACAGCCACGGTGAGTTAAAGATCACGCATCATTTTTAATATCATTACAGATGATACATTTCAAATCGCAGAACAGAACCCAATGGTTTTGTTCTGCGATTTTTTGTGCTTATATTAAAGCTGACACCTTCAATAGAATAAACAAAGACGAGAGGCTAAAGCGATGAGACGATGGGTGATTGGTTTGGGACTGTTCCTTTTGTTGCGCGGCGTTGCATTCGCCGAGCCCGTAACGGTATATGCCGCTGCAAGTTTAACCAGCGTATTGCAAGACCTATCTAAATTATCAGAAAATAATGGGACGATGTTACGACTGTCCTTTGGTGGTTCGTCAACATTGGCCAAACAAATCGTTCAAGGTGCCCCGGCTGATGTGTATTTTTCGGCTAATAAAACATGGATGGATTTTTTGGCTAAGGAAGAGATGTTGGAGCCAGGCACACGGGTCGATTTGTTGGGTAATTCTTTGGTGGTGATTGCACCCAAGGGCGAAGGTTTTGATCTAGAGACGAGATCAGGTTTTGATTTTTTGAACACTTTTCGTGGTCGACTATCTATCGGAGACCCATCCCATGTGCCTGCGGGAATCTATGCAAAAGAAGCGTTGGAGAAATTAGATTGGTGGGATGCATTGGTGGGACGTTTGGCACCTGCTGGAGATGTACGTGGTGCCTTAACGTTGGTGGCACGTGGTGAATGCTCGGCAGGTATTGTGTATGCGACGGATGCGGCAATGAGTGACGGTGTTGAGATGCTTGCAACCTTACCTGATTCGCTGTTGCGAGCACCCATTGTGTATCCCATGGCTGTTGTGAAGGGAAGGCTTACGCCAGAAGTGGAAACGATAATGCACTTTTTTCAATCGAAGGAAGCAACAGCTGTTTTTCAAAAATATGGATTTCGTGTGTTGTCATTGAAGAATACGGAGGAATGAAACGGCTCAGGAGAGACGGGTGCCCGTCTCTCCTGAGAGCAATTATAAAAGGTTCGGTTTTTTTACGCGTTATTAAAAAATAGTCCTCAAAAAACATTTTGTCACGGTATGTTTTAGAGGGGTTATTTTGTAAGCCTATGATAGGTGTTGGTTTATGAATGTGCGTTGTTGGTGACAAAAGACTACTGTGGTGACCAAAATAGTACAATGTTGGGTTTCAAAATAGGATGATTGGTGGTGTTCTGTCTTGACGTTAATGCCCCACATCGGTATTTTCTGGCCGATGGATCTTTGAATGGTTTTTTATTTTTAGAGTATAATAGGTTGCGATTTTCGATAACAGGAAGCCCATGTCAAAAGAAATGTATGATTTGGTTATTGTAGGCGGTGGTCCGGCAGGTGCCACAGCTGCTTTGTATGCCCAAAGAGCGGGATTGAAAACGTGTTTGGTCGATAAGGCCACCTTCCCGCGCGATAAAATTTGTGGGGATGCACTGTCTGGAAAAGTGGTATCAATTTTACATGAGTTGGACTTGTTGGATAAGATTGCTGAGTTGCCTGGTGCGCCGATCCATGAGGTGGTTTTTGGAAGCCCCAACCATAAGCAAGCCAGTGTGGATTTGAATCGTTATGAACACCGCGATTTGTTGACGGGTAAAGAAATGCCGATGGAAGGATTTGTGATTCGGCGTGAGGTGCTCGATCATTTTTTGTTTGAAGAAGCACGTGAGGCGGCAGATACGTGCACAGAAGGGTTCTCGGTTCGTGATGTGGTTCGAGAGGGCACTCAGGTTGTGGGTGTTCGGGGTGAAGTGGATGGTG
>JABIFK010000778.1 GCA_018650745.1 Candidatus Latescibacterota bacterium
CTAACCCAACTGTTATCCCCTTCATTGATCCACGACACGCCAGAAGAGCTACCTTCATATTGCCAAGTGAGTATGGTTGAAACGCCGTCGGGTGCTACAAGGACCACCGTATCACCGTCATTCGACAATCCGTCACCGATACGGCCAGTTGTGCAAAAGTCATCTTGATTTGGCCCCTGAGTTCCTCCCAACACAAACCAATGCCCCGGAGCAATCACAGACCCGTCAGGAAACTGAAAGACATCACTGGGTGATTTGTCATCGTCCCCGACAAACCACCCCGTCATATCTAAACTGTCTTGACCTGAATTTGTAAACTCCAGAAACTCATCTCCAAAGGTCTCCCGCACACCATTCCCATTAACGTCACCCAATGCACCCGATGCTGGGTTGGGGTGGATCTCTGATAGGATCAAGTTTTCAGCTACTTTTTTTATATTCTCTGTTGTGGTGGTTGGCACGTGTACTTCGGGTGTCTCGTGAGATCTCGAGGTATCCTCGCTAACCTTAAGCTCAGGCATAATGATTACTTGACTGTGTTCACTTTCCAGGCTTCCAAATTCAGCCCAGATAGTCAACGTTGAAGGTGCTGAAGAAACAAGCGAGCCATCCCGACCAACCTTATGTGGGGGGGCAGTTACCCACACCACAACATTTGAAACATCCATTTGTTTGTCGTCATCAAATCGTCCAAAAGTCTTGAAGAATAGGGTATCGCCCACTATAGCAGTCGGTTGAATATCTGTTAGCAGCTGGATAAGAATAGGCTGTTTGTATCCGGGTGACATTGCTCCTCTGCCAGGCAACTGGTTATGCGCTTGCAACCGACCATCGGGTAACGATTGCAATGAAATACCTTTCTGACTCTCACGAAATATCACCTGGGTTGCAGGAGCAACTTTGTCAGCAAAGACCAAACGGATCATATCTCCAGAATTTGCCAAACCGTCACCTATGCGACCATCGTCTACGAATACTGTGCCGGGTATGTCGGTTGGATGCCCACCACCAAAAAGTGTGAGGTATTCTCCAGGACCCAGTATGGTTCTTTGGGGGAAACGAAACAGACCACTCAACTTCGTGTCATCTCCAAGATACCAACCCGACAGATCAACTGGTTTATCACCCGTATTCAAGAGTTCAACAAATTCGTCTTGGTATCCCTCCCTAACGCCATCCCCATTGGTATCTCCCAACTTGCCCCCTGCTGGGTTTGCGTGAATCTCATTGATCAGGATCCCAGACATCTGCTGATTCTGTCGAAAGGTTGAGTCCTTACTTGCAGGGGTTACTGTAATCGTAGCTGAAAGGCTCTGCCTGCCTTGCCACGCAAACCAGACTCCCACAGAACCTATGCGTTTCCCAAAAAACTCGCCTTCTGGCGTAATTGTAACGAGGGATGTGTCCGACGAAACCCAATGCACTTCGTCTTTCGGGATAACCCGGTCCACCTTGTCGGTGTAAAAGACATAAGCCCCCATTTCCGAGCGCTGCCCCACTTGGATATGTCGATAACGGGGCAAAGGGAACGGCAGATCCACAACTGGACGGGCTTCATTCGGAGAAAAAGGAGTGCGCCCTTCTCCTTCACCGTGCAGAAATAAGCCATCATTTTCGCGGCTCAAGGATTGGTTCTGCCCACCAATTCGTCCAAAGTCCACAGTGTCGATCGTGTCACCAAACGCATTGATGAGTACAATCTTGTCACCGCTATTCGTTAACCCATTTCCAATACTTCCGTCATCTACAAAAATGATCCCTTCAATGTCCTTTACAAGCCCTCCACCAAATACAACAATCCTCTGGCCAGGTTCAAGTATCACGCCCTGTCCAAATGTGAACATGGCTGGCAAAGCAACATCATCATCTCCGAGCCGCCACCCCCCCAAATCCACGCTTCGATCCCCAGTATTCAATATCTCAACAAACTCGTCTTCACGACTGTCCCGAATGCCATCTCCATTCACATCTCCTTCCAATCCTGGCGGAGGATCAGCCAGGATTTCCACAACCAGAATACTTTTTTCTGCCAAAACGACTGCTGTTGATCTTGATGCACCCGAATTGGCCCCATTTGCCTGCGCGTCGGACGAATCTATCACCGCAGTTACGTTTTCAACAATATGCCCATCAATGCCCATTCGGCTGCTGTCGGTATCTGATATTACCCTCGTGGGCTCACCTGTCTCTGTAGAATCCTGTGCTGTCGTGTCTGATCCAGTGTTCAATCCGCTTGAAATGCTATCCACAGAAGTATCGATCCCGAGGCTCTCTTGCCCACTATCTGCACCACCACCCACAGAACTGCCTAAGGCCACCTCACCACTGCCACTACCCTCAGCAGATGTGTCGTGACCTGACTCAGCATTATTTGAAACTGTATCAGACCCAGACTCTTGAATGTTGGGCAGACTGGGTGGGGTTGTGGCACTGGCTTCACCTGGAGAAAAGACGGCGCTTCCAACGGTTTCTGTGTGCAAGCGAAAGGTTTCACCATCGTAATACAGTGATTGATCTTTCCCCCCCTCATTGTGATATCGCACGACATCAACGGTGTCGCCTAATGCATTGAGTAACATGATGATATCCCCACTGTTCGTTAGACCATTCCCAATACTCCCATCGTCTATAAAAACGATTCCCGGAATTCCATTTGGAGAACCACCGCCAAAGATCACAGCACGCTCGTTGGGCTCCAATGAGGTATTGTTTTCGAATTGAAACATCTCTGCGACCGCCACATCATCATCACCCAAGTACCATCCGCTCAAGTCTACAGCTTCTGTGCCCGTATTAAATAACTCTACAAACTCGTCTGCCCGACTGCCGCGAATGCCATCTCTGTTTGCGTCGCCGTGCAACCCAGGAGGCGGATCCGCCAAGATCTCCACGATTCGAATGTTCATCTCATTTGGATCTCTTGTGTCTTGGCTATTCTTGGGCCCCTCCCCATCAACTCCAGAATTATTTTGATCCACTTCAGCCACAGGCAATTGATCATCTGCAAGAAGTTCATCTGACAAAATATTGCTGCTGTCGGGAGGGGAATCATTTTCTACAGGGCCAGCGATGGGAGTCTCTCCAAAATCCTGCCAGTCAATTGCTTTCGACTGCCCCGACACCGGGATCACTTGGCCGATATGATCCGTAACGAGCAGGCTGTCTATGAAAACAACTCCAAGCGATATTGGTTGAACAGGGACGGACAAATCCAAATGAGCGACAAACCCATCACCTGGCTGAATGCTTGTCTGATCCTGAAGATCAGTCATCAAAATTGAATACACAGTAGAATCCTGAGATTGATAAAATTCCTGCCAAGACGCTGTTCTATCAGTGACCTGAATATCCTTCAACCTGAGCAAACTTGGCAACCGCACCTGCATTTGAATCCCTGATATTGACTGAGTGTTGTGCAGATCAATGCCAATACGCAGAACGTCCTTTGATACCCAAGTTACAGGTTGTGGTTGCATAACTTGATTCGTGATAACTATCGCTCCAGAGTTGATTTCTCCTGACATTTCTTGCACCGCATTATCTCCGCTCGTAACAGACAATTGGCTGCCTATCAATTCTACTTTGCCCAATGCTGATGCAGGCCTAATCCTGAAGCTCATCAAGGCAAGCTGAACCTTCCCTGCTTCCAAATGCGCCGTTGAGTTTGGGTTAAGAAACACACTCACCACTTTGTTAACCGCTCTATTTTCAAACACATCGAAGGGCGAATGAACATTTACAAACCCGAGAAACTCAATCTTTTCTTCTTCATAACTGACTGTAAATGCCACTCCCGAAAGGGGCTCAGTTGATTGCAGGATTACAGGAACCTGGAGCGTATCAGAAGCAATTCCTACATTTTGCCCAAGAGTGACCCCAACATCGTCGGCTATGCTTAAACCAGGCATAAGCCAGAGAACCAAAAATATCAAACGCACAAAACCATCCTATCGAAGCACAATCATCTTTAGGGTAGAATAATTCGCGACTCCTTGCAAATTGGCAAAATAAAGTCCACTTCCGACAGATCTGCCTAAAGCATCTTTGGTATCCCAAATGACTGTATGCACGCCTTGCTGAATCTGCCCCTGATACAATTTTCGAACGTGTTGCCCAATCACATTGTAAATATCGAGTTGAACCTCTTGAGGGTATTCCACAGAATAAGTAATCACGGCCTCTGGATTCAACGGATTTGGAGACACATTCACCAGACGAACACCTTGGTCTTTTGTGCCTAAGTGGTTCAACGGGAACCTCCTGCCATCCAGGGTCCACGCCATCCAGTTCGTGGCATTGACACTTGGAAATCCTACAAGTTGAATCTGCCGGGTGGGTAGATGCTGGTCCGCTCCTCTTCGAAGTAAAACGACCCCTTTTCGATCGGTCCCATTGTCTTGTATCCATAAGTCTCCAAGATCACAACTCGGCTCAAAATCGTTTGCGTATCCCTCTATGACGAACGAGATAGCCCTCGTTTCTAGTGGAACAGATAGGCGAACACCATTCTTGGCGTGTTCCCATCCCACCTGAGCCACGCGTAGAACTGGCTTTTTCGAGATCACAGGGCCACCCACAATGTGTTGTATCAGACGCATGAGGTCCCTGATATCTAACTCATCGTCTTTATTGAGATCCGCTGAGCGTCGCTCAAATACTTCTGCTCCAGTGCCTATGCCCAAGATGATCTGAACCACTCTGATAGCATCCCAGAGCGTATGACGACCGTCCAAATTTAGATCTCCCGGTGCATAAACCTCTACACCGATTTCAGACGAGCGTCCTGCGTATTCGACAACGAGCGCACACCGACCCACATTATTTGCAGTAAGTTCACCATTTTCAACCCCAACTACTGTTGAATCTGAAGGAAAGGTAACGTATTCAATGCTATGCAACGTTTCGGGGCCATTTGTGAACACACCGATCACCGTGAGTGGAATAACGTCTCCCACCAGTATATGAGAATCGATGACAGACACTTCCAAACGTATGAGAAGTGGGTTCATATCCAGCTCCGAGCTTGCAGTTCCTGGTGAGAAACGAACCCCACCAACAGAAACCGCACTGTGTTGTGCCCAACTTCCTGTTCCTTCCGGCGAACGAACCAGCGATTGGTTGCGCCCACCTTCAGCTCCATACACAACTTGTGCCACGGTGTCTCCTGTGGTCGTGTTAACCAGGAAGACTCCGTCCCCAGAGTTCCGGAGCCCCCCTCCAATCTTACCGTCGTCAGTAAAAACCTGACCTGTGAAAGTTTGGGCCTTCCCGCCGCCAAAAACAACAACACGCTCATTGGGTCCAATTTGGACCTCATTTGGGAATGTGAAACGGTTGGATAAGGATGCCCCTGCATCAAACAACTGCCAACCTCCCAACCCAATGGAGTACTTGCCAGTATTTAAAAGTTCTACAAACTCATCTTCATTGCTGTTCCGAACGCCATCTCCGTTCGCATCTCCGCCTGACCCAGCTGGAGGATCTGCAAGGACCTCATTTATCACCACCACTTCTTTTGCACCTACGCCCCTCAAATCCCAAGGAATACTTGAAAGATTTGTCTCGATGATCAACTGGGCTTCGACCTCACCTAAAGAGACAGGTGAAAACACGATAGGCAAACCTAGGGTACCACCGGGCACCACCCGTGTGACACCTGCGGTTAGCGCAAGGGGGCCAAAGTTGAATGCTGGATGGGACCCAGTGTATCCAGTAACCATCATATCCACCAAATTCGTATTTGCTGCGTAAATGGTATCCATCTGTAACGCTCCAACTCGAACACGACCAAAATCAAGCGTTGTCCCATACGATTGAGGAACTAACACAACGACACTTGTGAGAACTGCATTTTTCAGATGTTTTAAGATGTCGACCATAAGACTGTCCTTTGCCTTTTGCTATCGCAAACCGAATGCCAACGTCACTTACCTGACATAAAGCACTATATATCAATACCTAAATGCAAAAGCAAAAAATCACCTTTAACTCAGATAATTGCACCAAATATTCAATAAGCAGATCATACTTGTTCGATATGTACAAAAAAAAATCCCCCGACCAGAAGGCCGAGGGATTGTCACATCGTTTAGATATTTCTAAAACATACTACCAAGCTTAGACATAAACCCACTCAAAAAAAGACTGATAACAGCAATAATCGCAAAAGCAATGAGCGTTTGAGTCTTCAGTTCTTTCGAAGAAAAAAGTTTTTTCTTACGTTTCTTTCTACGGCGGTGTTTATGAGGCTGCTCTTCTTCAGCTTCTTCTTTACGCGGAGCCAACACTTGAGGAGAGCTCTGCAAAAATTCATCTAGATCAACCTCATCAGCTTCCTTTGGGGCTTCACTTTCACCTATCGTCTGTTCAACGATTTCTTTAATATGAGAAACCTTGAAAGGCTTGTAGACAAAAGCTGAGACCTCGAACTCAGCGAGATCTTGGGGGGTTTTGTCTGTAATGCTCGCAGAGATGATGATTACGGGAGTATCCAGCCCCTTCTCCCGTATGAAACGCAACATGGTTGGTCCATCAATCGTAGGCATTTCTAGATCCAGTGTAATCAGATCGAAAGGCTCATCTTGGATCAACTCTAGCGCATCAGTCCACTGGGTTGTCATCGTGACGTCATAGTTATACAACCGGAGGATATGTTCGATGGGCTTTGCGACAGCCTCTTCATCGTCTACGACGAGCACACGTTTTGCAGTAGTCAAAGTTCTTTTTCATGGTAACACTTCGTTGCGATAATACAATCGAAGTCGTAGGGTCAAAGTAATTCAATAAGCGGAGGTCAACCACCGAGTCATAAATAACAGACTTCTCAGACAATTTACAGCCTACAAAAGGCATCCTCCTAGCCGTTGTAATTAACCAATGAATTCTGTATAATCCAACCCCAAAATGGTTCATGTCGCATATTTTAAGGCTTGACGGCCTAAAGCTCAGGGTTTTTCTTCAATAAAGTCATTAATCCAAATAAGGAGTGTTGAATGAAAGTCCAAATACCCGGAAACTTTGCAGATGTGCTCACGATAGACAATGCAGCAGAGCGATTAGACGAGGCGAAGGAAGTCGCCGTGGCCATTCTATCTGCGGGTGTTGAATTAGCACCACAGATGGATCACGCTGCCATATTCACAGACCCACCCCACCTGGTAGCAGGCCCACTCAAAGAAGTTGGGTATATCGCTGGATGGGACAAGAGGTGTTACCCGTCGCCCGTAGATGGGCAAGACTATATCAACGTGCCATCAGGTTTACCCGAAGGCCACTCTGCTCTAAGTAACGGTTGGTTTCGATATGTAGCGGTAGTGCATCCAGTAGACCAGGCAGCCAGAGATGAAATGCTGAGTCAAGATTATGGCAATCCGTTTATCCACCACCTCACGTGGGGTATTGTGCCACCAAAAGGAGATCAAAACAACGCTTTCGAATACACCCGAACAGCAATCAAATTCATGGTGGAGAGCAGAGAGAAAATTGGCCGTGCCCTCAACAATGCGCCAGGAACACTCATAATGGCGCTGCCAGAAGCAGTTGTTCAGGACCCCAGGTCCGAAGCAATGTTCTCTGATTGCCTCTCACACCTGCCCTCAAGCAATTTTCAAATTGAAACCATGCAGGGCGATGGTATCCTAATTCAATTTTTCGTACTAACAGGTGGGCGTATTGAGGTTGCACTCAGAGTTGATACACAACAAACATTCAACCCCAAGAGCGTGCACAAGATTTCAGAAGACGAGATCAGTACGCGCCAAACAGACGCGTAATACTTCCTAGAAAGGATAATTATTGCGCAGAAACGAAATCTAGATATACGCTTACATCGTTTTCTAAACTTGGGCCTGGTACAATGTCCCGACGCGTGTGGGCAAAAACTTCTAGGGGGATCAGAAAACCACTGGAATCGGCGGTTTGAACAAAAATGCTATACAATCCCGCAGGGGTCTTGTCAAAAATGAACGCACCAGCCGAATCTGTATCCACTGCTAAAACTTGGTGACTTAAAATTCGACGTTTAATATTATGATTGGCTTCTGCTATCAATAGTTTTCGTTTCTGATGATATTGGCCCGTAATCTGGGCTGTAGCTTGCGACCGCCCAGATTGTGACCGGCGCAGCCGATTGACACGGCTTTTGGCTTGGCTGACCTTCTGTTCGATAGGTGCCAAATCTTTCCGAATAAAACTACGGATTTGGCTCTGCGTTTCCAATGAAAAAGCCCTGCCTTTATAGAATCGGCCCACAATTTCGGATTGTAGTTTTTTGGTGCTTACACCGATGTCATCATCCGTGAAGACAGGATTTCCACCAAACGAACGGAATTTTTGCATTTTTTGAAATGCATTTTTATATTTCCCTCTCAGTTGGCGCAGATTCCTTTGAGCTGTTTTTACTGCGGGTCCCATAGAAGAAGCACTCTTTTTCATCGAATCAATGGCTGAAGCCTCACTCACTGCCAACAGATCAACCACGTGCTTGAATTCTGCTTTCAATGAGTCTACGGACACACTTGCAACAGAATCAACAACAACAACCCTACGCATTTGCGCAGTCCCCTCCACCCGATACAGAGGGTGTCCACACCCCATTAAAAAAACAGCCAGGACAAACCCAGCTGTTACAACACAGAACGACCTGACCATAAGTTCTCACTCCGAAGGCTGTCTCTTCATTATTATCTTTCCTTGGCGAGCCATTTCTTTTTTGGTTGTTTCAATTTGAACCTTAAGCTCATCCCGCATCTGTTCAAGTGATTTGATCTCTTTATCCATTTTCTTGGCCTGAGACGCAGAATCGTTCTTTGCAGCCAAAAGCGCATCAACTTGTGACTCGTATTGCACGCGCTCATCTTCTGCCTGTTCAACCTTAGTTTGCCAAACGGGCGTCTCATGTAAATATTCAGAAATAATCTTGAACAAAAATGCCGCGCAACCTGCAGCCAAACCGATAAAAACAAACTCCATAACACCACCTCAGGTCAAATCCTCGACAGGATTAACGCCTACAGAATTTTCCGATACCTCGCAGGGCTAATATCTAATTGATCTCGATATTTTGCAACTGTTCGTCTGGCAATATCAATACCGTCTTCCTTAAGAATGTCCGCGATCCGCTGATCGCTCAACGGGCTTTTGGTATCTTCATCACGGATGAGTTTTGCAATCGTTTCTTTAACACTGCGAGCGGATATATCCTCGCCATCTTCTCTGCTGAGTCCACCATCAAAGAAATATTTCAACTCAAATACGCCGTGAGGTGTTTGCACATATTTGCCGTTGCTGACTCGGCTTATCGTAGAAACGTGCATACCTACTCTATCGGCCACCTCTTGCAAAACCATAGGTCGCAAATTCCCGGCACCATTTAAAAAAAACTCACTTTGGTTTTCAACAATACACCGCATCACCTTCAGCATAGTTGCGCGACGTTGGTGTATGGCACTAATAAACCACCGTGCAGAATTTAACCTGTCCACTACAAATTTCTTGGCATCTCGCCCTTCGCGCTCCGATTGGCTCAGAACAGAACGATATACAGGACTAACCCGCAAAGCAGGAACCGTTCTATCAGTCAGGGCAACCACAAACTCATCCCCAACAGCCAGAACCTCTAGGTCAGGGATCACATGGTTCAGGTTAACTGAGGGTTCAAGCTCAACATTGGGTTTGGGGTTTAAAGCCGCAATGATAACCTCGGCTTCGCGTAAATCTTCTCGATCAGCCCCCATTGCGCGCATGATTTTGCTGTGCCGTCTATTAATCCAGTCGTCAAGGTGATCGCGAACAATTTCGACAACCCGCCCACTTTCTATGCCTTGTTCTCGCAGTTGAATCAAAAGGCATTCCTGCAGATTTCGAGCACCTACTCCGGGTGGTTCCAAAGTTTGGATGGTCATCAAGATGCGGGTAACCGCCTCTTCTTCTACACCCAACATGTCGGCGATATCAGCCGTTGTGGTGCACAAAAAACCATCTTCATCAATATTGCCAATCAGATAATCGGCTATGACTCGGTCTTCTTCTGTCAAACTGGTCAACAACAATTGCTCACGGAGTAAATCTTCCAAAGACCGTGAGTTTGCCCCATCGTGTGTCCAATCTTCTACATTCGGATCAAATTCTTCTTTTGGGCTGCTATAGCCTGATTCGCTCAGATATTGATCCCAATCATTTTCATCAAATTGGTCTTTATTGTCCATGTCAGCATTTTCAAATTCCAATTCGTCGAGGCGCTCATTATCTTCAACTTCGGCCTCTGTTTCTTTCTCTGCAGTTTCACTGGCGTCATCATCAACCGTAATTTCGGTCTCTTGTTCGGGGGCTTCCGCTTCTTCAAGGTCTTGATTTTCTTCTTCGTCGATTTCCAACAAAGGGTTCATCTCAAGCTCTTGTTGGATCAGTTGCTCTAACTCCAAGGTAGGCATTTGCAAAAGGCGCAACGACTGAATAAGTTGGGGCGCTAACTTTTGCTGTAATGAAGTTGTTTGTGTGTGTTGAAGACGAATCATATTTCCACTCTAATTGAGGGTGCATCAAAAACTGTTCCAACGGTGCATTCAATAAAGATAATAACAAACCATATCCCTTGTAAATACCTTTTTTACCCGCTGGTTAGTCGAGGCGAAACCGATCTCCCAAATAAATCCGGCGGGCCTCGGGATCGCTGGCTAACTTCTGCGGAGTACCAGAGATCAAAATTTGTCCATCAGACAAGATATAAGAACGATCAGTGATGCTCAAGGTCTCTCTGACGTTGTGGTCCGTTATGAGAACACCGATTCCACGTTTTTTGAGTTGCCGAATGATTTCTTGGATGTCTTCAACAGCCTTCGGGTCTATACCGGAAAATGGCTCGTCCAACAACATAAACTTTGGTTTTTGAACCAGGGCTCTCGCAATTTCCAAACGTCGGGTTTCTCCGCCGGACAAGCTATCGGCACGCTGTTTTTTCAACGCCATCAAACCCAATTCTGACAACACGTGCTCCACTTCAAACTTACGAATCGCCCGATCTTTTTCTATGTGCTCGAGAACCGCCATTATGTTATCCCAAACACTTAATTTCCGAAACACCGTCGGTTCCTGGGCTAAAAACCCGATTCCCCTTCTCGCACGCTCATACATTGGCCATTCCGTAATGTCTTCCTCGCCCAGCTTAATGTGCCCACCATTTGGTGCAATGGCTCCAACAATCATAAAGAAGGATGTTGTCTTCCCTGCACCATTTGGGCCCAACAAGCCGACTATTTCGTTTGATTGCACATCTAAGCTCATGCCGTTTACAACCAATCGCCGTCCATACGACTTAACGAGGTTTTCAGCTTTCAATATCATTGGGCACTTCCTGTATCGTCTTGCAAATAAACACCGCTAACATTTCCACCCGCTATTATCTGGGATAATTCATTGTCTTCAAAAAACAAATCAAGAATGTCTCCACTTAAATCCAGATCTCCATCTTCACGCTCAACAAGAGATGAATAATGACACAAAGCGTGACCTTCCAAGCGCAATCGGACAAGCCGATCATCTAAAAACCAAAGGGTTTTCTTTTGACCCAAGAAACGGCTATTACCTTTTCCTGCGGCGTTGAAAGTGCCCTCAGATGCCCCAACCACGATAAGTGAATCTAACTTACCATTCTTAAACGAAACAAATATGGAATCCCCGGGCAGTTCTGCAAACGTATCTGCTTGCTCAAAACCCAAGTTCACGTGTCCATTCATCTTGAGCGTTGAGAGCATATTTTCAGCCAAATTGATGAATCCAGCATCACCCATAAGCGTAAATTTTGCAACATCCGTTTCACGCTGATTCCGCAATTGGATTTTTGCGTTGGCGGTCAAAAAAAGAGTGTCCAGGATGTCATTTTTCAGAAAAGCATCAATTGTGTCGGCTTCGGCCCACAAAGAATCGACTTGGGTGGATCGAGACCAAAACACTTGGGGGTGCCCTATGGCCCTCAGAATATTACCACGATACCATCCAGATTCTGCAAACAACGACGTGCGCCGTTGGGAAACAACAGTATTGCCAAAAAAATCGAAAGTCTCTTCATCGGGCACAAACCTCAACGAATCCGCCTCAATGATCAAAGAGTCAGTCCCATTTTTTTTGGATGCAACAACATTGCCGACGGCAGTACCAAAATTAAGTGTAGCCCGATACGTCAACTCGTCTGCCCGAATATGTCGATCCTCATCCATTACACTCAAAACAACCTCGCCAGATGCGAGTACTTTGTCTGAGTCGGGCCAAACGTGAATGTGTTGCGCGAACAAAGCTCGTTGCTCATCTTCGAGCAACACGTTGCCTTCAAATTTGCCTACCCGTGCGCCATTATCATAAGTCAATTTTCGCGCACGGACCTTTCTCGTTGAATCTTGAAACACGAGGTTGGCGACAAAGATATATGTGGTGCCCTGAACATAAGCCGAGTCGGCCCAGATTTGTAATGCCTTTACCGAATCTTTAAACGCAACCCGCCCCGCGTAAGTTCTGGAACTCCCCCCCCCCCCCAATTGCGTTTCAACCCACGACGCAGTAATCTGTTGATCGGCACCTGCGGGTTGTCCTATAACAAACAAAACTCCGAGTACAACTCGGAGTTTTAAATTTTGTAACAAGATTTGACAAATGCGTTTTTTTAGGATCACTTAACCTTACCGATCACGTGGGTTTGCACGTGCTTGAGCGTCCATTGCTTGAGATCTGCTGAGGCGTCAAAACCAACACCTTGTTCACGTCCTTCGGGCCGAAAAATAGAAACCAAACCGTCTCCATAAATTCGCTCATCTTCACGGTCCCAACGCAGTGAATCGGTTTCCAGTCGCGTACTGTCATGTGCCAGAACAACAACCTGTCCTGCAACAGTAATATGACGACTTCTGGAGTCCACCACCCCTCTAGTTGCAGATAATACAGAGGCAGTATCTCCTCGGCTATCAAAAAAAACGACTCGCACATGACCTTTAAAATGGGCTTGACCTTGGGCTTGAACTCGAGACAGTGAATCCGCGCTCACCTTTACCCGGCTACGGCCGGCTCGCATCACGACCGTTTGCCACCCTCGCATCACCAAATCAGGCGCTTTCCTTGTTTTTTGTTGGACCTTTGGCTGCTCAACAGAATAACACCCACCAATGCAAACCAACAACCCAACAAACTTAATCAGAAGCCGGTTCTTCAGACACGTGTTCCTCAACTCGAGAATTGGCATGTTTGACCACAGAGTTTACAAACCCATAAAAGAGAGGTGCCGGTTGTTCTAGCCTCGACTTAAATTCGGGGTGGGCTTGAGTAGCAATGAAGAATGGATGATCTGGCAATTCAATAAATTCCATAAGCTTTGTGCCATCTTCGCGACGATGATAACCCGAAAAAACCAGACCGTTTTCTTCAAGCAAGTCCACGTACTTTGGCGATACCTCATAACGGTGCCGATGCCGTTCGATAACTGCTTTTTCACTTTCCAAAATAACACCAAGACGAAATGCTTCTTTGGGTTTCTGGTGCAAGTGAGAAATACGCCAAGCGTCTTCTTCCAAACGACCCGTTTGCTCGTACAAGGCCAAAACTTGGCTATCGCGCTTGAGCGCAGCAACATACCCACCCAACCGCATGGTACCGCCATAGCGGCCTTCTTCAATAATTTCACGCTGGCTAAATTGAATATCAATTACAGCATTCGGAGAATCTGGATCGTTTTCTGCAGAATTGGCATCGGCTAGACCAACAACATTACGGGCATATTCAACCACGCCCATCTGCATCCCATAACAGAGTCCTAGATAAGGTATCTTGTTTTCACGGGCGTAGCGAATCGCCTCAATGACACCTTCAGAACCGCCTTCGCCAAAAGCACCGGGCACGATGATGCCGTCAAATTGTTCTAAAATTTCGACGGCTCCTTCATCTTCAAGCTTACGAGAATCAATCCAGGAAATATCAACTTGTGTATCTAAGTTGGCTCCAGCATGTTCTAAAGATTGGTTCACAGAAATGTAGGAATCCGTTAACTCATAATCGCCTATTTCAACATACTTGCCGACCATTGCGATTTTGACTTTGTGGGAGGGATTGCGAATATGCTCCAGCAGTTCACTCCAACGCCCCCAATCAGGATCGCATTTCCGCTCTAAACCCAAGTGGTCCAGCACCTTACCACCAACACCCTCTTCCTCGTAATCGAGTGGCACCTGATACAAAATGTCTGTATCTGGCGCCGAAATGATCCGATCTGCAGAGATATTTGCAGACACTTCTATCTTATGCTTACGCACATCATCTAAACGTCTAACAGCACGGCAAATGATAAAGTCAGGTACCATACCGTGTTCGCCCAAAAGTTTAATCGCGTGTTGCGTGGGTTTGGTTTTCATCTCTGTAATATGACCCGGAACTGGCAAATAACTTACCAAGGCGTAACACATATTCTCTTTGCCTATTTCCCGTTCCAAACCTTTGACAGCAAACAAAAATGGCATATTTTCATAATCACCAATAGTGCCACCTATCTCGATAAGTGCGATATCAAAACCATCAGCAGCCTTTTTGATTCGATCTTTGATTTCATCGGTGATATGAGGGATAGGTTGTACGGTTTGCCCTAAATATTCTCCTCGGCGTTCTCGCTCGATCACTGTGTGGTAAATTTGCCCGGTGGTTAAATTATTTGAACGGGGCAGGTCCAAACCTAAAAAACGCTCATAATTGCCCAAGTCCAAGTCAATTTCACCGCCATCATCAGTGACCCATACTTCACCGTGTTCAGTGGGCCGCAGCGTTCCAGCGTCATAGTTCAAATAAGGGTCAATCTTAATAGCGGTGGTTTTGTAACCCGAATGTTGCAAAATCTTACCGATGGATGCAGTGGCCAAACCTTTACCAACACCACTGATAACCCCTCCCGTAACAACAATAAATTTAGGGCCTGCATAATCTTTGTTGCTCAAAACGTGCCTCCCAATCCTTTTGCGCGAGCCAAAAGAAATCGGCGGAGAATTTAATTCGCCGCCGACACGTACCTTATTCAATCACACGTGGAACCCGAAAGTGACCTTGCCCAGATAATGGCGCATTAGCCAACGCATCTTCTTGAGTAAGAGATTGTCCCAAAACGTCTGAACGAAAAGCGTTTTCAAGGGGCAAAACATGCGCTGTTGGGGAGACACCTGTCGTGTCTAATGCGTCGAGCACGGCCACATAGTCTAACATACGGTTGAGTTCGTCTACCAAAAGATCTTCCTCATCCGACGAAAAGGATAGACGTGCCAGTTCAGCGACCTTTTGAACGTCTACCTTTGATACGGGCATCGTTTCTTTTACCTTTGTTAATTTGTGAAAAATCAGATTTACATTCGTGTTTAATATGAGCTAAAGACTTGAGGAAATCAAGGAAAATTCGGCTTCAAAATTACCTTAAGGATCGATTTCCTGAATAACATATTCCCGAAATATAGCAGTGCAAAGAACTTAGGGTTTTTAAGTCCATTGATATTTTTTTTGCTTACCCTGGCTGGAGATTTGCAAATTTGACAACCACAGTTTTTGTGGCCCCATCATCAAACCGCACCTTAAGCTTGGCATTTTGTCCCAAACCCGTTCTGGCTTTAATTTGACCACGCCCCCAAGATGCGTGATAAACCCAAGCACCTACATCCATTACAAACCCCTCAGCGGTTGTGTTCTGCACGGTGGGCGCTTTCGCTTTTTTGCGTTTGACTGATGGGATACTACCTATTTCTGAAATTCTAAAACCAGCGTCAATCAAGTCTTCTGGTATCTCAACCAGAAACCTGGATGCCGTGCCGGTAACAAAACCACCATAGCGCCTGCGCTGCATGGCATAGGACAAAAACAAACGATCTTGGGCTCTCGTGATGCCCACATAAAACAACCGTCGTTCTTCTTCCAGAGCATCTTGTTCATTCACCTCTTCGTCACCCGGTCGCAAAATTGGAAAAAGGCCGTCTTCCAAACCCGATATAAAAACAGTTGGAAACTCCAGTCCTTTTGCACTATGCAAAGTCATTAAGGTGACCGAATCCACCGCATCTGCCCATTGGTCTACATCAGATACCAACGATACTTTGCGCAAATAAGCATCTAAAGAAACATCTTCTGATTGTTCAACAAAGATCTGAATATCAGCCAAGAGCTCCTCAACGTGATTTTTGCGAGACTCGCGTTCTTCGGGAGTCATTTTGTCCATATCCGATAAATACCCAGTTTCTTCAACAACCCGTGCGGCCAAAACATCGGCTGGCAAGTGGGCAAGTTCCTCACGAAACCCTTCCATCATTTCATAGAAACTGCGCATAACCCGAACTGTGCGCGCGGGAATCGTATCTATCTGATCCAAATGAACAAGGGCGTCATAGGGTGCAAAACCCTCCCTCATTGCAAAATCGTCCAGACGCAAAACAGATGTTTTTCCAATGCCTCTGCGAGGCGTATTTATAACTCTGTTAAAGCTCACCGAATCCCGCGTGTTGGCAAGTAACTTTAAATATGCCAACACATCCTTAACTTCCTTTCTCTCATAAAACCGAACGTCGCCCACAATTTGGTAGGCGATATTTGCCCGTCGCAGCCCCTCTTCGATTGAGCGAGACTGTGCATTGGTTCGATAAAGAACTGCCATCTCCCGATATTTACTACCGCCTTGTTGTTTCAAATCTTGGACCACCCCAGCAATCCAACGAGCTTCTTCTGCTTCGTCTCCACATTTCTTCAGGCGAATTTTATCACCACCACCACGTTCCGTCCAAAGTTCTTTTCCTTTTCTCCCAGAATTATTTCTAATTACCGCATTGCTTGCATCAAGTATGACTTCCGTCGATCTGTAGTTCTGTTCTAAGCGAACCACATGTGCGTCCGGATAATCGGCTTCAAAGTTGAGAATATTTTGTAAATCTGCACCTCGCCATGCATAAATGCTTTGGTCATCGTCGCCCACCACACAGATATTCTGATGTACTTCTGCCAGATATTGCGCAAATAAATACTGGGGCCGATTGGTGTCTTGGTATTCATCGATAAGCAGATAATCAAATTGGCCCTGATATTTGTTGCGTATGTCTTCGTGATCACGCAAGAGCTGAACACTTAATAGTAAAAGATCATCGAAGTCGACTGCGTTGTTCTGTCTCAATCGCGTTTGGTAATGTCGGTAAACCCGGGCAACAGCCTGCTCATAGAAAGTGGAGGCGCGTTGTGCAAAGGTTGTCACATCCATCATTCGATTCTTCTCACGACTAATTCTTCCGCGTATCTGCCTGGGTGGATATTGTTTTTCTGACAATTCTTCATCCGCAAGCACGCGCCGCATCAGTGCCATTTGGTCTGTCGAATCGTAAATTGTGAAGTTCTGTTGTAAGCCAACACGTTCTGCTTCAGAACGCAGCAATCGGGCGCACAATGAATGGAATGTGCCTATCCACATATTCCGACATGACCGCTTCAGCAAATCCTCAACGCGCGCTCTCATTTCACCAGCAGCTTTGTTGGTAAACGTCATTGCCAAAATCCGGTCGGGTTCAATACCAAGTTCACCGATCAAATACGCAATACGTCGTGTGAGCACACGGGTCTTACCTGAACCAGCACCAGCCAATATCAACAACGCCCCATTTACAGTTTGGGCCGCTTCCAATTGTGCATCATTTAAACCCTCCAGAACCGACATTTTCACCTCAATTCGCTTTTTTCCAAGTTTTTCTGCGTGCATTTTTAGTTTGTTGTTTGGCTAATTCGTGTTCCTTTGAGGTTCGCGTAAAAACATGCGATCCGTCTCCCCTGGCTACAAAATAGATATAGTCTACATCTGCAGGATATAGCACGGCTTCAATAGATGCCTTCCCCGGGCTTGAAATGGGCCCAGGCGGCAAACCTCTATGCCGGTAAGTGTTGTAGGGTGAATCGTATTGATAATCCTTATAGAACAATCGACGTGGTCCGTCTGGCAACGCATACTGAACTGTAGGATCGGCTTGTAGTCTCATCTTCTTTTTGAGCC
>JABIFK010000571.1 GCA_018650745.1 Candidatus Latescibacterota bacterium
AATTACATGAGCGCGCACGCACAACGCGTCCGATCTCGCTTTGATCACGAAGCTGAAAACTGGAACGCACAATACCAAAATGCGAACCCGTACTCGATTTATGCGCACAACTTGCTCTTACGCCAGCGACAAACCGAAGCGCTTGTCGATGACACACGAGGGCGGTTACTCGAATTGGGTTGTGGCGCTGGCAATGTGTTGCTCAATATTTCTGCTCAAAAGTCCATCAAACCCTTTGGGGCAGATTTCTCCCTAGGCATGCTCACACGGGCACAGCAGAATGCGAACAACCTCAAATTAAAACTCCCATTGTTCAATGCAGATGCCACCCAACTTCCTCTGGCGTCAAACAGTTTTGAAACTGTTATCTGTCTGGGCGTGCTTGAATACATCCCCAACTTTCCAGACGTGATTGCTGAATGTATGCGCATTCTAAAACCTAAGGGTCAATTCATCGTCTCTATACCCAATGCAACATCACCGTTTATTCGCATTGACGACACACTTTTTACACTTAAAAATGCAATCACACACACGCTCTTGCCAACTGGCATCCGGTCGTGGATAAAACGAAAACTGCTTGGCCGTGAAGACAAACCCTATTTCAGACATAAAAAGCAACGCTTTTCACCCCTAAAATTCCAACAACAATTATCAGACCAAGGCTTTCAAATCATCGAACAAAAGTTCCACACTTATGGTTTTGGTTTTTTAGAAGGCACCCCTTGGAACGTGAATCTCTCTGAATACATCACACGTCGTACACCCCATCACCCTAACTTGGAGAAAATGGGATGGACACACATTCTGAAAGCAGTGAAACAATGACCCCAGACATCAACACAGATGGCCCCGGTTTGGTTAGCATCATCATTCCGGCATACAATGAAGAAAATGCCATTGTCGAAACCATTGAACAAGTACGCGCGGTCATGTCAGCCTCCCAATACGATTACGAACTCATCATCGTGAACGATGGGTCAACGGACCAGACAGGCGAAAAAGCGCGTATAGCAGGTGCACGCGTACTCAACCACGAAGTCAACCAAGGCTATGGTGCAGGGCTCAAAACAGGCATAGTTGCCGCTCAAGGCGATTGGATTGTCATCCCAGACGCCGATGGTACTTACCCCAACGAGCGTATTCCTGATCTACTCAGTGAAGCCGGCCCCAATGACATGGTTGTAGGCGCGCGCGTAGGCGAAGCCGCCAAAATCCCGCTTATTCGTCGTCCAGCAAAGTGGGTATTGGCTCAATTTGCCAACTACTTAGCAGAAACAAAAATACCCGACTATAACTCGGGCTTGCGGGTGTTTCGCAAAGATGTAGCCAAACGTTTTTTCAAAATATTACCGCAAGGATTTTCGTTTACCACAACCATTACCCTCTCCTCTCTTTGTAATGGTTATCGGGTCAAATACATCCCAATCGCTTATTATGAGCGCACAGGGAAATCAAAAATCAAACCCATACGTGACACCTATCGTTTTTTCATGCTCATTTTGCGCACCACAGTCTACTTCAATCCGATGAAAGTTTTTATGCCCATCAGTTTCATTCTTTTTTCAATGGGCATTGCAAAATTAGCACATGAGATTTATACCGCTGGCGGTTTGGCAGAAACATCTGTCTTCTTAATATTGGCATCCTTCCAAATGGCCGCTCTTGGTTTGCTGGCCGATATGATTGACAAAAGACTTTAAACAAAGTATAAAATGAGGACTCCAATGGTTATCTATCTTGCCGACTTAGCTCACACGCATTCAGTTAATAATGCATCATTAACGGTTCCATTAAACATCGGTTATATCAAAGCCTACGCGATGGCCGCACATGGAGAATCGGTGGACATTTCGCTCTTCAAACATCCCGAAGAGTTATTGGCGCGTGTCGAGGAGAGAAAACCCGATATCGTCGGCTTAGCGAATTATGGTTGGAATGCCAACTTAAATCGAGCCATTGGTACTTATTTACGCCAGTGTTTGCCAGAAGCATTGTTTGTTGCAGGCGGTCCCAATATTGATCCAGATCCAGAACGTCGCATGAATTTTCTAAAACAACATGGATATTTAGACTTTCTTGTTATCGACGGTGGTGAAGAGACATTTTCGGAATTGATCGATTGGCATCGCAACGGGCGCAGAGATTTTGGTGCCTTGCCTTCTAATTTGGTCTGGCGCAATGGTGAAACAATTTGTGACAGTGGCGAACGCACACTTACAAAAGTTATTGAGAATATCCCTTCGCCCTATCTTGCAGGTTATCTCGACGATTTTTTAGAAGCAGGCATGGTGCCCTTGTTCGAAACGAATCGAGGTTGCCCGTTTCAATGTACATTTTGTGCTTGGGGTTCGGCATCCAAGAATCTCGTACGCAGATTTCATCAAGATATTTCGATCGCAGAAATTGAATATGTTGGCGCCCGCTCACAATCTCTAAACTGGATTGTCTGCGATGCCAACTTTGGCATACTCACGCGAGATGTAGAAATTGCAAAAGCCATTCGTTGTGCCAAAGACCGTTATAACGCGCCTCAAAAATGTCACATTTGGCTGGCCAAAAACGTTACCGAACGCAATCTGCAAATTGGCGAAATCCTGGGGGACATGGCCGTGCCTGTTATGGCTGTGCAGAGTTTAAATGATCAAGTATTGAAGAACATAAAACGAGGGAATATCTCAACAGAAACATATGTCGAGTACCAGAAGAAATTTCACTCGATAGGCAGTGCCACGTCATCTGATGTTATCGTCCCCTTGCCGGGGGAAACCCTCGACACACATATTGAAACCTTGCATAAACTATTCGATTTCGATGTTGATGGAGTCTATTCCTACAACATGCGGCTTCTTGCTGGTGCCGAAACCAATGCAACCGACACACGCCAGAAATATGGCTTTCGGAGTCGGTATCGGCTCATTCACGGCGATGCGGGCGCTTATCTCGCGCCTAATGGCACAATAATCCGCTGTTTTGAATACGAAGAGAGCCCGAGAGAAACCACCACAATGTCAGAAACCGAGCTGTTCTATCTTCGCAAACTACATTTCATAGTCGACTTTTTCTGGAATACCAATGTCTATAAACCGTTGCTAAAGGTCTTAAAAGCACATGGTATCAATCCTATTGATGTCATGAAACGATTCATAGCGTACACGGCGCCATCTGATGGCACGCAAAAAAACCTGCGCCTAAGTGAATTTTGGGAAACCTTCGATCGGATGTCTCATGAGGAGTGGTTTGATACGGAAGAAGAAATCGAAGCATACTTTGCCAACGAAGAAAACTTCCAACGGCTACTCAATCAAGAGTTTGAAAAGCTCAATATTCTATTTAGTGTCATCGTCCTGAGAGATTACAAACAAGACTTTGATCACGCATTGCGGCAAGTTGCACTTGCATATGGAAAAGTGCCTGAAGAACTAATCGAACAGGCATCTCATCTGACAATTGCCACATTTCCCGCACTGAATACCCCCACGCAGGAGAAAGTTCTTGAATTGCCTGCCAGCCTAGTAAAACTGGGCAAAGAGACAACAGCATCATTCCAATCAGATTCGCGAATCGAAACCATCCGATTAATAGAAGGCCCTTTGCGACAAAAAATAAAGGAAATCATTTTAGACACAAAGGGTCAAACCCTATCAAAAGTATTAAATACACAGCGTATTATGTTAAAGGACTTAGGGTTTATAATAGAAAAGACAGATGTGACCACATCAAGTGATCAATAGCTGAAGCCAATCGACATACGACCGAAATCGTTCATCTCTCCAATCTCATAATCCTGAATACACATGACCACCCAAATGACAATCAGGACCATCTTTGTCGAAATCATGAGCGCGAACTTATGGACACTGTCCGCAACATTCTTTATATCATCCCACGCCCAGAGATTGGTGGTGCCGAACGACAATTATTAATGCTTATGCAAGGTTTAGACCGCAGATACTATCGTCCCCATGTGGTGTGCCTCGATGGTGGTGGTAGCTTGTTCGATGACTATAACCAAGCAGCCGAATCGTGTGTGGTACTTAATCGCGGCAAAGCATTTGACTTGCGCACATTACAAGCGCTCAGAT
>JABIFK010000626.1 GCA_018650745.1 Candidatus Latescibacterota bacterium
CAACCGCCGAATTGCGAGACGATCAAAAAGACACAGACAGCCTGCCACCATATCCTATATTAGACCCCATTCTCAAAGCTTATGTCGAAGACGATATCAGTTTGCAGGATATTGTCGCACAAGGCTTCGACAAAGACCTTGTTGTTCGTATCATCCGCGCGGTCGACATTAATGAATACAAACGACGCCAAGCCCCACCGGGTGTCAAAATCACACAGCGTGCATTTGGACGCGATCGACGCTTACCCATTACCAATCGTTGTCGCGAATATTAATTTTCAAATTATCCCAAAAAAAAGAGGCGTTCACATAAAGTGAACGCCTCTTTTTTGTATCATCTTAACTCTTATTCCGCACCGCAAGTCCGCAATCGCCAAGTGGCCCGTGACAAAGCCGCCTGTGCGCGATCCATATCTACCTGGCCGCGATCAGATAATCTACTCCGCGCCCGATCTCTTGCAACACGTGCACGTTCAATATCGATTTCCTGTGCCATTTCAGCCGTTTCAGCCAAAACAGTCATGCCATCTCCAGACACATTGGCAAAACCACCACTGACGGCCAATTTGTGATTTGTACCATCAGCCTGAGTGAATACAACCTGCCCAATTGCCAAAGCAGCCAACATCGGTTGGTGTCGTGCCAGCACGCCAAATCCACCATCAGCACCAGGCGCCTGAACTTGTTCCACATCACCAGAATAAATCGTTTTTTCAGGTGTTACAATGTCAAGTTGAAACGTTGCCATTCAAAATCCTTAAACATTAACGCTTTAATTTCGTAAACTTCTTAGGCATTCATCTTCTGAGCTTTTTCCACTGCCTGCTCAATTGTGCCAACCATATAAAATGCTTGTTCGGGCAAATCATCGTGCTTGCCTTCAACCAACTCTTTGAAACTGCGCACCGTATCTTCAATCTTCACATATTCACCCGGAATCCCCGTGAACACTTCGCCCACAGTGAAAGGTTGCGTCAAGAAAAATTGAATACGACGGGCACGAGCCACCACCACACGATCTTCATCTGATAATTCATCAATACCTAAAATGGCAATAATTTCACGCAAGTCACGGTATCGCTGCAAGATTTGTTGCACCTGCAATGCAATTCCATAATGCTCATCTCCCACCACACGCGGATCAAGAATACGCGATGAGGAGGCCAACGGATCAACGGCAGGATACAACACCTGATCGGCCAAAGCACGATCCAACACAATGCGACCATCAAGGTGAGAAAACGCCGTTACCACACCAGGGTCTGTATAATCATCTGCTGGCACATAAATGGCCTGCACCGAAGTAATGGACCCCTTCTTTGTCGTTGTAATACGTTCTTGCAAACCACCCATTTCGGTAGCCAAAGTCGGTTGATATCCCACAGCCGAAGGCATACGCCCCAGCAGAGCTGATACTTCAGCACCCGCTAAAATAAAGCGGAAAATATTATCGATAAACAACAGCACATCTTGGCCATCTTCATCGCGGAAGTTTTCAGCAATGGTCAATCCCGTCAAAGCAATGCGCTGACGAGCACCAGGGGGCTCGTTCATCTGACCAAAAACCATCGCGGTCTTATCAATAACACCCGATTCGGAAAGCTCGAGCATCAAATCATTCCCTTCGCGTGTGCGTTCTCCCACACCCGCAAAGACAGAATAACCACCATGTCCTTGTGCAACATTATTAATCAACTCAGTCAAAATCACTGTTTTGCCCACACCCGCGCCACCAAACAAACCAAGTTTACCACCGCGTGAGAACGGACAAATCAAATCCATCACCTTAATGCCAGTCTCCAACACCTGATCAGATGTGACCTGGTCTTCGTGAGGAGGTGCACCACGATGCAATGGTAAACGGGGGGTATCGTCAGGAATAGCCTCACCACCGTCAATAGGATCACCAATCACATTAAGCAAACGCCCCAAGACCTTTTCGCCCACAGGCACCATAATTGGCGAGCCAGTATCCACAACCTTGGCACCACGCACCAAACCATCGGTTGAATCCATGGCCACACAACGAACCATATTTTCGCCCAAGTGCTGCTGCACTTCTAACACCAAGCGAGGTTCAACGCCTTCAACATCTAAAGCATTGTAAATAGGTGGCAATTCACCGTCAAAAGCCACATCAATCACAACACCCACAATTTCTTTTACTACGCCTTCGTTCATATCAACCTCTCAAAGCGTCTAAGCAACGGCCTCGGCGCCGCCGATGATGTCCATCAGTTCCAGAGTAATTGAAGCCTGACGTTCTTTGTTCATCTCTCGGGTTAAATCTTCTATCAATTCACCAGCATTCTTAGTTGCATTGTCCATAGCCCGCATGCGAGAAGCCTGCTCACCCGCATTAGACTCCAACAAAGCACGCCATACTTGAAAATTAACATGGCGAGGTACCAACGTATCTAACAATACTTCAGGCGAGGGTTCGAACAAATATTCTTCACTATTGCTACCCTCAACCTCTTTAGGCACAATAGGCAACAATTGTTCAACCACAGGTTGCTGAGTTGCAACTGAAACAAATTCATTATAAACCAAAAACACGCGATCAACGGTACCTGCCAAAAACCGCGATTTAACATCATCAGCAATCGTCACAGCTTGTGCAAATGACAACTCTCGAAACACATCAGCATGATCGTTGGCTACCGTTACATTGCGATTACCAAAAAAGTTGCGCGCTTTTCGCCCAACAGTAACAACACTGTCATCAGCTTGAACGCTTCCAAAACCCGCACGACACACATTGGTATTAAATCCACCACACAAACCACGATCAGATGAAACCACCACATACACAGTTCGCGCATCACCACGATCTAAAAACAAAGGATGCGACGAAGGGTCAACACTGCCACTTAACTGTTGAAGCACCCGATCCAGCTGTTGCGCATACGGACGAGCCGACGTAATAGCCTCTTGTGCCCGGCGCATACGCGCAGCTGCAACCAACTGCATCGCATTGGTTACCCGTTGAATATTCTTAATGCTTGAAACTCGGGTCCTGAGTTCTCTTAAATTTGCCAAGTCATATCCTCAAAATCACAAGAAACTCTTAACCTGCATTTGTGATTCATCTGTTGCTTATTTATTAGGCCGAGGCTCGAAAACCACTCTTAAAGGTTTCAATCGCACCCTTAAGCTTTTCGGCGTTATCATCACTCAAGTCTTGACTCTCGCGGATCTCAGCCATCAACTCACCTTGGCTATCGCGCATATGAGCCAACAATTCTTGCTCAAACCGACGCGTGTCATCTGTGGGTAAATCTTCGATCAAAGTAGATGCGACCAGTGACACAACCTGCTCTTCCAGCGTCATCGGTGTATACTGACCTTGCTTCAACATCTCCATCAGCTTTTCACCTTGGTTCAACAAATTCCGTGTCGAAGCATCCAAACCTTCAGTGCCAAACTGTGCAAAGGCTTTCACTTCATTGTATCGTGAAATGTCGCCCTTAATCGTTTTGGACACAGCCTTCATCGCCTTGGTTTGTGCCGAACTACCCACACGTGACACAGATGCACCCACATCCATCGCGGGGCGTTGACCTGCGTAAAATAATTCGGGTTTGAGCAAAATCTGACCATCTGTAATAGAAATCACATTGGTCGGCACAAAAGTTGACACGTCCCCTTCCAAAATTTCAATAACGGGCAACGCCGTCAAGGAACCTGCGCCTTTTTCATTACTCATTTTAGCAGCGCGCTCAAGCAAACGAGAGTGCAAATAAAACACATCACCCGGATAAGCTTCGCGACCTGGCGGACGACGCAATACCAAGGACATTTCACGATAAGCCCAAGCTTGTTTGGACAAATCATCGTAAATAATCAAGGCATGTTCACCTTTGTCACGGAAATATTCACCCATAGAACAACCCGCATAAGGTGCTAAAAACTGCATCGGTGCAGAGTCACTGGCGGTTGCCGATACCACAATGGTGTATTCTAATGCGCCATTGGCTTCTAGCTCAGCAACAACTTTGGCCACTGTAGAAGCCTTTTGCCCAACGGCCACATAAATGCATTTCACACCGCTGTTCTTCTGATTAATAATGGCATCAACACCAATCGCCGTTTTGCCCGTTTGGCGGTCGCCAATAATCAACTCACGCTGACCACGACCAATGGGCACCGTGGCATCAATAACCTTCAACCCGGTCATCAATGATTCTTTCACGGGTTGGCGATCAATCACACCAGGTGCTTTGCGCTCAATAGGCAATGTCTGTGTGGTATTAATGGGGCCTTTGCCATCAATTGGAATGCCCAAAGGATTCACCACACGCCCTAAGAGTTCTTCCCCAACAGGCACCTCGGCAATACGTTGCGTGCGCTTGACCTCATCGCCTTCGCCAACCAACGTGGTGTCGCCAAAAAGCACACACCCCACGTTGTCTGCTTCGAGGTTAAGTGCCATACCCATAACACCATTGGGGAACTCTACGAGTTCACTGGTTTGCACATTGGCAAGGCCTTGTACACGTGCCACACCGTCGCCAACTTGCTGTACAGTTCCACTCTCATAAACATCAAGATCAGACTTAGAGTCCAGAATCTGTTGTTTGAGCAGTGCCGAAATCTCATCGGGGCGAATCTGTAAATTCGTCGCCATAGTCAGTAGCCTACCTTATCTCTATTTCAGACGCCAGCAGCCAACCGGTGTCGTAACCGATTAAGCTGTGTTGCCAGCGTACCGTCAAATACTTGATCACCCAACCGAGCGATAAACCCGGCTTTTAAACCTTCATCTATCGTTGTTTCTAATCGCACTTGTTTGCCTGAATAGATTGAAAGCTTCTCAATCAAATTCTTTTCTTGGTCTGAAGAAAGTACATGAGCAACAGTAACGTATGCTGTAACAATGCCACTGTGCGCTTCAATAGCAGTCAAAAAATCGGCCAACAACTCTTCCAATATGCGCTCACGATGATTATCACACAAGAGCAACAGAAAGTTCAATGTGATATCCTGAACTTTTCCTGCAAGCAAACTGTTTAAAACAGTACGCTTGCGCCCCGAATGCATCATAGGATCTGCAACGAACGTTGAAAGATCATTTGATTCACGCAAAAGACCTTTCAACGCTTGCACATCTCCGACAACGTCATCCAAGACGCCACGATCTTGTGCGGCATCAATAAGCGCTTCGGTATATCGAACAGAAACTGCAGATTGGCTCACTTACAGCCCTCAGTTTTGTTGCGCATCGGGAATGCGCGCGATAAAGTCATCAACGATTTTTCGATTTTTCTCAGAATCCAAATTTTCTTCCAACAATTGACCGGCAGCCAAAATAGCCAACTCTGCGGTTTGTTGGCGCAATGCCTGTAGAGCCTGATTGCGTTCTTGCTGAATGGTTTGCCGAGCCTGTTCTAACAACTGTTGAGCTTCAGCTTCGGCCCGTTCACGCACTTCACGCGCAACACGCTCTGCATCATCTCGGGCTTTATTGATTGCAGCCTGTGCTTCAGCCTGTGCTTCAGCCAATGCTTTTTTATTCTCTTCGGCAGCTGCCGAAGCTTCAGCACGTGCTTTGTCAGCCAAATCTAAAGCTTCACGTATGCTGGTTTCCCGTTCGTCTAACATCGACGTTAAAGGCCCCCAAACAAACTTGCCCAGCACAAGCAACACAAACACAAACGTAATCAACGTCCAGATGATCAATCCAACATTGGGATCGAGTAACATAACGCAACCTTTCGCACCGTTTTACAACCAGCTTATTTAAAGACCAGCAATACGCAAATCACCATACCAAACAACGCCACACCTTCAATAAGCGCTGCTGAAATGATCATTGTCGTACGAATATCGCTAGTCGCTTCGGGCTGCCGTGCCGTACCGTCCACAGCGCCCTGGCCAATGCGTCCAATACCCAAGCCAGCGCCCAATGCGACGAGCCCCGCGCCGATTCCGGCAGACAGGTAACCATAAGCTTCAGCGGCAATACCTTCCACAACACGCCTCCTTGATAACGTAAAAATTAATGCTCCTGATGGATAGCCATGCCAATAAACACAGCCGACAGGAGCGTGAATACATATGCCTGAACAAAAGAAACGAATATTTCTAATAAATAAATCGCCAGCGCAAAGATAACAGACGCCGGCGCAACAACAACCGTGTTAAGCACAAAAATAAGACTCAACAATGAAATAATCACCACATGCCCAGCCGTCATGTTGGCAAACAAACGAACAGCCAACGCAAAAGGCTTGGTAAACAAACCCAAAAACTCTAAAGGAATCATAAGGGGCATCAACCAAAGTGGCAACCCTGATGGAATCAAACCCACAAAGTATCCTATAAAACCGTTATGACGGATGCCTCCAACAAGCATAGCCATAAAAGAACAAATGGCCAATGTTGCCGTCACATTAATATTTGCCGTTGCCGTTGCACCAAAAGGAATCAAACCCAAAAGATTACAAGCCAAAATAAAAATGAAGGCCGTGAGTAAAAAGGGTAAAAAGCGAGGCGTGTCCTTTTTACCAATGTTGGGAATAACGATATCATCGCGAATAAAAATGATAAGAGCTTCAATGGCATTGGCAAAACCAGAAGGCACCAAACCGCGTTTTTTTGTGGTCGAAATAAGAGTCAAAAGCAGGAAGAGCGAAGCAATCCACATCATCACCAGATGCACAGTGATAGACATGTCAATGCCAAAAAGTTCAAGATGAGGAAGAGGAATATGAAGGGGACCCAGATGAAGCTCGTGGCTATCGAGAATATGGCTGAGAATGTCTACGCCACCACCCTCGTTGTTCCCTTCTGCTGCAGCTGCCATTTAAGTATGCTCCCGTGTTTCGACAGAGTTACCAGACGATTGGCTGGCAAAAAATCGAATCTCCAAAATTTGAAACAATATGTAAAACAAAAACAACGACAGTGTCAAGCTAAAAACGTTAAGTTCTGCTAATTTTACGATACTAAAAAATAAAATCAGTACAATAAAAAGCCGAATCGTCATTCCACCAAACACAGCCTTCAAAAAAGTAGTCTGACCTTTGTCTTTTGCCCACCAAGCCAGCCAGCCACCAACCAGCGCATTAACGGCACAAATGAGGCAACTCACCATAGAAGCAACCAACAGATCTTGGTTTCCCCAAGCATACAATGGATACCCAAAAATAATCCAAAAAACCACCGTGCCAATAACCAACTGTTTCGCAAAACCAACAAATCCAGTCACGCGTCTTTGTCCTCCGGCTTTTTTTGCAACCCCATTACCGTTTTTAAAAAATGATAAAATCCGGCAACAATACCCAATATGCCTCCTACCAATGTAAATGCGGGCATCGTATCATAGCGGTCATCAACCCACTTGCCCAAAAAAACACAAACCACGACACTGACGGCAAATTGAATACCCAAGGTCAAATAAGGACCCGCAGCGCGATATGCTTCACCCACACTCGATGAATTTTGCTTGTGTTTATCCATGCGACACTATTAGTAAAGATAGGAGAGCAATGTGTTTCAAACAAAGAAATAAAAAAAGGCTACCCGAGGGCAGCCCTTCTTTCATTACTGTAACAACATTCATCAATAAAAGAACAACAAATAAACAGCCAAAAACATCACCACAACCAAAACACTATTTTCGGTCAACCAAGTACGCCCCCAGAGACCTTGTCCATCATGTCGCGATTTGACAAAACCAATAAAAGAACGAACCACTGCTTTACCGCCATTAAAGAACCCATCTTTTATTGGCCCACCCACACGAACAATGCTGCGCACAACCCCCGGAAACATACGACGCGAAAACCAATCGACATCCAAATTGGTTGATGCCAATTCGGGAGGATATATATTCGTCAGCTTCAACACCGTAAAAGCCAAGGCAGAATAGAAAAGCACTTGCAACTGCAACACCACATGGGTCGTTGTATATGGTTCATATTC
Source organism: Candidatus Latescibacterota bacterium (assembly GCA_018650745.1). GTDB lineage: Bacteria > Latescibacterota > UBA2968 > UBA2968 > UBA2968 > JABIFK01. Next base: position 7,930 of record JABIFK010000626.1, read on the forward strand.
GACCGGATAAGGCAAAAGACCATAGAGAAATGATGGATTTGATCCAATAAATACACACAAAACGGCAGCAATGGTCATTGCAATACGCATGTTAAGCGGCGCCTCTTTACACCGAATACCTGAATCGTGTGCGTAAAAGGCAAAGAATGGAATTTTGATACCTGCATGATGAAACACACCCGCAGATGCAAAAAGCAATGCCAACCACACAACCACATAGCCGCCATTTGAAGCCGCCTGCATCACCATAGACTTGCTGATAAATCCACTGAACAACGGAAATGCCGAAATAGACGACGCGCCAATAATACAGCAGAGGCAGGTCCACGGCATAGATTTATATAACCCACCCAATTCCGACCCATTCATGCGCCCTGTGCGATATAACACCGCCCCCATCGACATAAACAACAGGCCCTTAAAAATCACATCATTAAACGCATGAGCCACGGCACCATTAACCCCCATACCAGGCCCCAAACCAATACCCACCACCATAAACCCAATTTGGTTGATCATGCTATAACCCAACACACGACGCAAATCATTTTCGATGACTGCAAAGAAAATGGGAAACATCGTCATCACACCACCAATAACAATGAGCACCTCTTCACCGGCAAAACCACGGGCAAGTGCATAAATAGCCGCTTTGGTAGTAAATGCACTTAAAAACACAGTGCCCGTTGGCGTTGCTTCTGGATAGGCATCCACCAACCATGTGTGAAACAACGGAAATGCGCACTTAATACCAATGGCCAACAAGATCAACCAAGCATAAGTTGACCCCAAGCCTATATGATCAAAGGCTAAAGAACCCGTATTCAAATAATGAAGCGCGGTGCCTGCCAGCAGCAACAAACCCGAAGCGATATGTAACAACAAATATCGCGTGCCCGAATCCAATGCACGTTGGCCCCCACGTGCCCAAACCTGAAACACAGAGGTAACAGCCAACAACTCCCAAAAAATAAACAGAATTAACAAATCACCGGCAAATACAGCCCCAATCGCAGCTCCCGCATACATCAACCCAGTTGTTATCTGTAATTTATCGTCAAGATGCAAAGAATAAATGGTGGCAATCAATGCCGCCAAGTGAAACAAATAACCAAACAACAAGCTTAAACGATCAACGCGCAATACAGTCAAATCAAAACCAGCCCAAGACACATGCCACATAGTGCCTTCGGGAATAGCCAGCAAATTGACAAAACTAAAAATAGGAAGTAACAACGACACCACACGGCGCGACTTTACAGGCAACAAGGCCAATAAAATACTTCCCGCCAGCAGAATCATTGCAGGATGGATATTACCCATCGTAATAATCCTCCGACCGCATCAACACTTTGCGCATCTGTGTTGCAGCCAACACCAACAACACACAGGCAACAAAACCGTAAAAAGCATAAAAACCAAACCAACCCTCAACCGGCATCACACCCTCGGCAAAACTCAAATGTCGGTGAAAAAGCAAATCAGCAAAGATCAACAAAACACAACAGACAAAAAAACCACGAATCAAACGCTGCACATTTTTAGGGTTATCAAACATATGCTCGCGTTCGTCTTTTATTGTTTCATGCTTGTCTTGAGTATCATTCATGGCCCAGAGCCTCCGATCAATTTCAGCAAGTTAATCACCGGATCGGGATATAAAAACAATACCAAACAACCCGTTGCAGTAAATAAAAGCGGCACCACACACAAAAGCGGGGCTTCATGCAACCCATCATGATGATGATCATCGTTGGGAGCCGATGCAAAAAATGCATTGATTGCGATGGGAAGTAAATAATAGATATTCAACAAAGAACTCAGCAACAGCACACCAGCTGCTGCATAGTGATGGGCATCCATTGCACCCAAAACCAAATACCACTTACTCCAAGCCCCAGCAAACGGCGGCAATCCGATAATACTAAGTGACCCGATCAAAAATGCAAACATCGTAAACGGCATTTGCCGACCAATACCCTTCATATCACTGATCTCAGTCTTATGAAGAGCCACCATAATCGCACCCGCACAGAAAAATAAGGTAATCTTGCCAAAAGCATGAGTCACAATGTGCAAACTGCCGCCCAACACACCTAAATCGTTGGCCAACGCCGCACCCAAAACAATATAGGATAACTGACTAATAGTCGAATATGCCAATCGTGCTTTCAAATTATCTTTGGTCATTGCAACCAAAGATGCGATCAAAATCGTACCACCTGCAACATAGACCAAAAAATCACTCAATCCAGTCGCAGAAATAAGATCTGTCCCAAATATATAAACAACCACCTTCATCACCGTAAACACACCCGCTTTCACAACCGCCACAGCATGAAGCAATGCACTCACAGGCGTTGGCGCAACCATTGCCGACGGCAACCATTTGTGAAAAGGCATCAATGCCGCTTTGCCAGTGCCAAAGGCATAAAGAGCCAACAACACCATCACCACACCTTCACTGGCTTTGCCCGACAAGATACCACCGGCCGTAAATTCCAAAGTACCCGTCAGGTGCCAGGTCCAGACCATTGCCAGAAGCAAAAAACTCACCGACGTACTCACCAAAATACCCATATAAATACGCCCACCCCGCTTAGCGTCTTCTGTGCGATGGTGGGTCACCAATGGATAGGTTGAAAATGTGAGCACTTCATACATGATAAAAAGTGTGAACATATTGCGCGCAAAAGCCACACCCAAAGCGGCTGAAATTGCAAAAGCAAAAAAAGCAAAAAACCGTGTTTGGTTTTCTTCATGGTGTCCACGCATATATCCAATTGCATAGACCGATGTCACAATCCACAGCCCCGATGCGACCAAGGCAAACAACATGCCCAAAGGCTCAACCTTAAATGCCAATGACAAACCGGGCAACATTGTTGCCACCACAATCTCAGGTTGATTACCAGCCATCACATCGGGCAAGATTGTAAGCACCACACCAAACGTTGCAAACGATGTTAGCATGGTCATTGTTTCACGCACGTTGGGATTACGCCCTGTAAGCGCAACCAACACCATGCCCACAAGAGGTAAAATCATCGCAACAAGAATGGCCGTTTCAGAACTCATGGCGTCCCTCCCATAAGCCATTCAGCAGCCTGTCTGGCAACACCTACTGTCACGTCTGTGAAAACACCAAAATACAGTGTTGCAAGTGTCAACACCCACATCGAAATTTGCATTTGCAAAGGTGCCTCTTTGATCTCAACATCCTCTTCTGGTTTTTGAAAATAAGCAACCTCAACCACGCGCCACACATACATCACAGCCAACAAAGAACTGATAAGTGCCAACAAGGCCACGGGCCACCAGCCTTTTTCAAGTGCGGCCAAAATCAAATACCACTTGCTAATAAATCCAACCGTCAATGGCACACCAATAAGCCCCAAACCACCCAACACAAATGCCGCCATCGTCACAGGCATCCGGCGTCCCAACCCTTTCCAATCGGCCAATTCAGCAGACCCCACACGCAAAACCACGCACCCAACGGCCAAAAACAA
>JABIFK010000631.1 GCA_018650745.1 Candidatus Latescibacterota bacterium
CTTTGCGCAAAAAAGCTTGAAACTCGCGGTGTTTGGTGCCGCCGACGTTTACGCCGATACGTTTGCCTATTAGGTCTTTGGGTGAAAGGATATTCTTTTCTACCAATGAATACACCACAACGGGTGAATGTTGGTTGATCACTGCCAAAGATACAATGGGAATACCTTTGGCACGAGACAAGACGGTTGCTGCACCGCTGGCAACACCCAGTTTGTACGTGCCATTGCCTACTACGCGGGCTGCTGTTGGAGCGCCTGTGCCTTCCAAAATATTTACTTCAATGCCAGCTTCTTTGTAGAACCCTTTGCTTTTTGCCACAAAGAAACCCGCGTGTTCCATTTGGGCTTTCCAGTCGAGGATAAAATCAATTTGGTCTTGACCATCAATTTTGGGCTGGGCACAAGACAAGACGCTGCAGGCCAGCAATAAAACGATGTTGCGAATTGAGAACATAAAAAATACTCCGGTTAGCGTCCAAGCGTTTCAACGGACCCGCCCCAACGTTTGAGGGCTGTTTTTTCAAGTCCGTCTACAAGTAAAAAAAGAGAGGTGCCCATCAATCCCAAAGCGATTAGAGCAGCAAACATCAAGTCCGTTGCCAATTCTGAGTTTGCTAGCCGAATAAGATGCCCCAATCCTGCACTGGCTCCCATGAATTCACCAACAACTGCGCCAATGACACTGAGTGTAATGCACATCTTAAGGGCCGCAAATAGGTACGGGATGGCATTGGGCAAGCGCACTTTGGTGAAGATCTGTCTTTGACTGGCAGATAAGGAGTGCATCAGGTCTAGGACCAGAGGGTCCACAGATAATAGACCTCTGGTGGTGTTCACCACCACAGGAAAAAAAGAAATCAAGCCTGCAATAAAAACCTTGGGGAACAAACCAAACCCAAACCAAATGACAAAAAGGGGTGCGAGGGCTTCTTTGGGAAATGTTTGAGAGGAAATGACAAGCGGATAAAGCATGCGTTCGATGAGCCGTGACCGTGCCATTGCAATGGCGCAGGTCGTACCGGCTGAAGCGCCTAACACAAAACCACCGATTGCCTCTACCAGCGTAACTGACCCGTGAGAGAGCAACAATCGGTAATTGGAGAATAATTTAGCAAAAATCTGTGAGGGCGGTGGTAGTATAAAGGGTGCAACGTTTAAGACATGCACCAAAATTTCCCAGACACCCAACAATACCAGTATAAACATCCCTGACAGGGTGTATTCGCGAACAAAAAAGCGGATGGCTTTCACGGGGCCTATACGTCGAAAAGGATGATTTGTGCAGCAACCGTACCGGCTTGGTTGTGGTATTCGGGGTTCTCATTCATTGATAAAAACAAGGGGCCTGCGAAGGGTGAATAAAAATCGAAATAATTGCCCACCGACAATGCGGGACTCTCACCAACGCGCCCAATGAGAGCACCTACATTGGTACCCGGCAAGGCATATTTTTCATTGGCCATGCGGCCCTCTATACCATCGGGGCCACACCAAGTGGTTGTGAGTGGGCGCATTTCGGGTGACCACAGGCCTTCGGCTGCAATAATGACCCGTTGGTCTTTTTGAACTTGCAAATACATCTCTTGCCAGACAGCATTGGGACGAATTGTTTTGGTAATTGTAAAAGCCACACTAACTCCTTTGGTTGTATTGAATAAGGTCCTCAAGCTGAGAAAATAGTTTGCCAACGGGGTGTTGTCAAGCGAAACAGAAGTGTGAAAAGCATTGACTCTATGGGTATTAGGTTTATATTATGAAAGAAGTTAGGAAAAAGACACTTGTCAAGCTTAATGGGTCTGATAACCAAATGAAATGCAATGGAAAGTTGTAAAAAATGAAACTGGCATCAAATGGAAAATCAATAAATACAGTGATTGGCCGAGGATCTGTTTCTGAAGGGCGTTTTCAAATAGAAACTGGGGTCCGTGTGGATGGGGTTTTGAAAGGGGAATTGGTTTCTTCTGGCATGTTGATCGTTGGTGAATCGGGTGTCATTGAAGCCGACGTTAAGGTGCGGGAGGCACTCATCAGTGGTCGTGTTGTGGGAGATCTGATAGCAGAGAACAAAGTACATTTACAGGCGCAAAGTACATTTATTGGCAAAGTGCAGACGAAGGTATTGGTCGTGGAAGAAGGGGCTGTGTTTAAGGCTGAGTGTGATGCAGGTAGTGAAATTCAGGTTGCTGATCCTGCAAGCAATGAAACAGAAGTGGTCACCAAGAAGAGTGAAGCTGTCAGTCAGAAGGCTTAAGGCGAATGTAACGTAAAAAGCGGTCGGCTGTAAGGCGACCGCTTTTTACGGTTAATTTTGTTGTGGGTCGTCAATTGCAAAAGCCAGAGTACCGTTGGGTTTGTGTTGTTGCGCTACAATTGACATAATGCGCTTACCTGCTTCTCGCTCTAAGGTTGGTGCTTTCTGCTCAAATTTATCCAACGCAAGATCTACAATATCATCCCAATTTGCTGCTGGATTTTCTTCCTTTACGGAAAAGAGAATGTTGTCAGCAAGTCGTAAAAGACTCTCTGAATCCATTTTGGGTGTGCCGTTTGTTGGGCTAAGATCTATTGTAGGATCAGACCCTAAGCTGGATTCATCGCGGCCTAGGGCTCTGAGCAGGCTTCGAGCAGATGTTGCAATGCCAAAAAGGTGGGCCTCAAGGATTTCGACGTCTTTGCTTTCTCTTTTGACCTCAGAAGCCTTTTCTCTTACATGACGGCTCAAAATATAGAGTATTTCGGCGATGCGTAAAGCGGCCCGTTGGGTTAAGAATTGGTAAACGTTGATTATAAATAAAAGTCCTACCAAAATAACCAACATCAGGTCCAAGATGGACATTGGGCATCCTCCTTTGAGAGCAAGTTTTGGGAGTCAAAGGTGATCGGGGCATGCCAGTGTACGATTTTCAGAAACGCATGTCAAGTTGAACTGATAGGGTATTGAAGAAAAACTTTTGGATTTGGTGGCGGGGTGGTGGTGGATATCCACCAATCGGTGAGTCAGACGTCTTTGGATTGGGTTAGCTATATGTGCCAGGTTTCTTAAAGCCTTGTAATTATTTGTATTAGGGGTGTTGTTGGGGTTTTTTTATTTTTTGGTATGGTTTTTGTTCTGGTTATAAAGAACAGTTAACCATTTTCCACCTTTTATGTTTGGGAGTCGGTGTGCTATGTTCTGGTTCCTGATAATATTGATTGCTGCGGGCTTGTCGTATTCGCTTTACGATATCAAAAATTACCAAGTTATTTTAGAAGATGCACGCGGGCGCATCAATGCCTTAACTGCAAAAGCTGACAAATTTGGTAAGACCGTTGCAATAGAAAAGAAAAACACCCGGGACAGTGTTGAAATGCTCCGGCAGAGCAGAGAAATCGAATCAGAATTAAAAAACGAATATGCGTTGACACGTGCACAGGTTAAATCGGAACAAAACAGAGAATCTGAGCTAGAGATGGACATGTACAAAAAAGAATTTCAACGCAGCAAACAACGCAAGTATTAGTGAGGGCTTGGTATGGTGCTTGAGGTCATTACATTGATCGTTTTGGCGATGGTTCTCGTTGTCAAATATGGTACGTCAGCACATCTTGTAAAGTTGAACCAGCAACAATTGGAATTGGATAATGTATGCCAACAACACCAGTCTCGCTATAAAGTGCTCGTAACTGAACGCAAGGCTTCAGAAGGCGAAGAGCGAAACATTCAAGCGAATATTGCCAAGTTAGAAGCACAACTTGAAGATGTAAAAAGTGAATTGACTGAGCAAGAAGAGCGCAACAGAGAATTGCAAGACCGTGCGATGGGTGATTAGGCAAAGGGCTATCGGTCCTCTGAAATAGATCAACAAACTGAAACTTCAATCAGGATGCGATGTTATATCGCATCCTTTTTTTTGTAACGAAATGTTATGCGTTATATGTCTGAAGCGACGAGGTGGATTTTTTGTTCTCGGGATAAGGTGTTGTAGAATATATTCTTACGTTTTTTTGTATTGGTTTGGCACAGTCTTTGCTATAATGGTTGTTACCATTATCGATGTTGTCGTTTCCTCTCCCGAGACGCCACGCAAAAAATAAAGGGGGATTGTTATGGAATGGGTATGTGTCGCATTGATTATTGCTTCTATGGTTTATTCGGGTGGAATTGTGGTTGAATACACAAATTACAACTTGGAGATTGTCCCACAAGTTCGAGAAATTGAACGGAAGACTGCGGAATGGAAAAGTGCTGCACTCGTGGAAATTGACGAAAAAGAACGAGTGAAAATAGAAATAGCACGTATTCGAGATAACCTTGGTGATTTGCAATTGGAAGTTGATCAAGTAAAACTGCGTCGCCAAGCTGAGCAATTGCGAAAAAAACGCTTGGACATGATTCTGCTCAAAAGCAGTATTCGATCGAACCGTAAAGCACGTATGAACTTTGTTCGTGAAAAGTAGGGATCCGAAAATAGGGAGGACTTTGGCAGGGATAATTATGTCCGAAGACGGAGGCTGGGATGATTCTTGAAATGATTACATTCGTTATGTTTGCCATGGTTCTTGTGCTCAAATATGGCGCAGTGACCCGAATCGTAAAGTTGAAACAGCGCCTGCGTGAAGTAGATGCGCGATGTCGCAAGCACAGAGACCATTTGCGTCTTTATCAAGCTGAGCGTGTCAATGCTGAACGTGAGCAAACTGGACTGATTCGACAGCGCCGGGTGCTGCAAGATGAGTTGGGTAGAATTAATACAGAGCTCGAAATGTTGCAGGAAGAGCGCCGAACCGTCATTGAAGAGTTGCTTCGGCGCAATGCACGCATTGACCCTTCTTTGATCACTGGCGAAGATGTTGTATCTGATGAAACCCCAAAATGAGCTGGTTTAATACAGCACATAGCGCAGAGCCCACATCACAACTTGGTGATGTGGGCTCTGCGCTTTTGGATGGGTTGTTTTTTTAAAGCACGATGTCATAACACGAGTCAATTTGCAGACCGTTGGCCCCCCACTCCAATACTTGTCTTACGTTGTGTTCGCCTTGCGGTTGAGGTGATCCGTTTTTGTAATGGTGCGTATTGATGCTCACAATGACCTCAAAACCCAAGCTTTGGTAGCTGACTAGGTTTTCCTGGGTGAAATCTTGAAAGTGATTAAAAACGTAATAATGTTTTGAAAGGGTTGGATTTTGTTGTGCTGCATTTTGTGTAGTTGGTAAAGAATGACGCCAAGACACCTTTGATAGGCCGAAAAAGTGTTGCGAAATGGTTTCTTGGTTGTTTACCGGAATTTTATTGATCAATATGAGGGCGTCATCCAGGAGGTTATGAGTTCTAAGTGCGCCTTCAATTTCATGTGTGTATGTTGGAATGTGCTTCGTGTTACAGCCCTTCAAATCTATCATCACGGCAATGCGGCCGGCACAGTGCGCGCAGTATTCCTCAAATGTGGGAATCTTTTCACCCGATCGGGTGAGTGTTATTTTGACGACTTCGCGCAATGGCATTTTGGAAATTTTGCCCTGAATTCCGGCTTCCTCTAACAATTCGTCATTGTGAAAACAAACCACGTGGCCATCACCTGTAATGCGCGCGTCTATTTCGACATGCGTGTAACCGCGACGGATCGCTTCTTCTAAAGCGGCAAAGCTGTTTTCTGATCTGTGCGGATCTACGACTCCGCCTCTGTGAGCGATTATCTTTATTTTTGGCGAATTGGATATCATTGGATGATTTATTGTTTTATTAGGGTGTGTTGTTTTAGGCATAAGGAATAGGATCTGTCAAATCGGCTTGCTCAAATGCGCGTAAACGCAGTGCACAACTGTCACACCTTCCGCAGGCTTTGTCATTGCTCTCATAGCACGACCAAGAAAGGTGTATGGGGGCCTGTAGTTCTTGGCCGAGTTTGACGATTTGAGTTTTGTTGCGATGAATGATAGGTGTGCGGAGTTCGATATGATGATCTGGGTGGGTGCCTGCCTGAATGGCTTGTGCAAATGTGGTGCAGAATGTCTCAGTGCAATCGGGGTAACCCGAACTGTCTTCTTCTACAACGCCTATGTAAATCGCTGTTGCGCCAATGATTTCGGCCCAAGATGTGGCCAGGCACAAAAGGTGTGCGTTGCGAAAGGGAACATATGTTATGGGCACGTCGGTGCTTTCTAGGTTGGCATCTGGAACGGGAATGTTTTTGTCTGTGAGGGCTGATCCCCCAATATCTGCGAGATATTGCATGTCTACTGTGCGACGATATTGGGAGGGAACATTGTAGTGGTTGGCAATGTCTGAGAATGCTTGGGCTTCACGCGCTTGCGTACGTTGACCGTAACTGAGGTGCAACAGGGCAAGGTCATGATGTTGGGATGCAAAGGCGGTGGTCACGCAACTGTCGAGACCACCGCTTAAGAGTACGATTGCAAGATTTGACATTAGGCTTTTGTAGAGGCGACCACACGTTTGGCATAGTGTGAAAGGTCATCCATCAAAGAGTAAACAGTGGGAAGGAGGACGAGCGTCATCAAAGTTGAAACCGCAAGGCCAGAGACAACGACCAAACCAATTGGCCCCCAGCGGCGTGCGGTGCCGTCGGCGTTGCCATAAAGCATGGGCAAGACCAAAGGCATGAGACCAATAATGGTTGTTGTTGCCGTCATCATAATGGGGCGCAGTCGATCTTGGCCGCCTCTTATGATGGCTTCGCGTCGGAAAAGGCCTTGTTTTCTGTACCTATTGATGTGATCTACGAGCACAATGCCGTTGTTGACCACAATACCAAATAGGATGAGTAATCCATACTTGGCGTTACTGTCCATGGCTATGCCTGTCGTATAGAGCCCTAAAGCAACACCAATGAACGCAAAACCGATGCAGAACATGATGGTGAAGGGGTGCACATAAGATTCAAAGAGGGAGGCCATGATAATGTAAATCAACACCGCAGCAAAAAGCATGATGGTGCTGTCTTGGTCTTGTGCTTCGGTCATCCAGCGAAAGCTGCGGTCCATTTCGGCGGTGTAACCTTTGGGTAATGCGATTTCTTGCATGCGGGACTGCATCTGCATGCCCACTCGGAAACGGGCCGAAGATTCTGTGTTTGCAAAAACGGAAATTGTAGACATGCGATCTTCGCGTTGAATGGTGTTGCGCCCTTGTTGCAGTTCAAAGCTGGCCAAGCTTGCGAAAGTAACCATACCTGCGTCGCTTTCAAATTCTGAGTTCTTGAGTTGTTCAAGTGTGGCACGGTCTTCTTCTCCCAATTGCACGGTAATGTCAATTTCGCCATTGGGCGTTTTAAATTGTGTGCCGCCCCGTGTTCCCAGTGCAGAAGCAATGGTCGATGCAACATCTTGGGGAGATAATCCATACCTTTGTGCGCGTTCTCGGTTAACGGTTACCCTGATTTCTTCTGTGCCACTTTCAAGACTTGTTTCAACTTCATTCACACCGGGAAGGTTTTGCATTTGGTTGCGAATATCTTCTGCCAATATTTCCAATATTTGGGGGTTGCGCCCTTGTATCTCTATACCGACTCCTACGCTGCCACCGCGTGAACGCCCTGTTTTAAAGCGAACCCCAGGGATATCTGTGGGTAACAGTGCCA
>JABIFK010000183.1 GCA_018650745.1 Candidatus Latescibacterota bacterium
ACATTCCAAAAGGCCAATGTGCCTATTTCGGGAATTGGACAATCAACAACCGATCCAACCATTCAAATTTCGGTCAATGGTATAACCGTTCTCAACGCACCCATGACAGATTTGCGAGACACCTGGGAAGCCACCAGCTTTCAGCTCGAACGTCGTCAAACCAATCTCGAATGTGTTGTCCAAGAAGAAAGCGGTTTGGCAAAACGCTCCGCACCACCCTATACCCTCTCCTTCACGCCAACGCCAACACCTGAAGCAATACTCGAAGCCACAGAAAAACCCAAAGTCGCCATCATTCGAGAAGAAGGCAGCAACGGTGATCGCGAGATGACTTCGGCCTTTTTTGCAGCAGGTTTTGAACCTTGGGATGTGACAATGTCAGACCTACTCAATGGCCTTGTCACACTCGACGCTTTCCGAGGTGTGGTTTTTGTGGGCGGGTTCAGTTATGCCGATGTGCTCGATTCAGCAAAAGGCTGGGGAGGTGTTATTCGATTTAACGACAATCTCTGGTCACAGTTCAATGCCTTTTACAATCGATCAGACACATTCTCCCTTGGTGTGTGTAACGGATGTCAACTCATGGCTCTTTTGGGCTGGGTTCCTTTCCCCGGTCTTGATGATGCAATCCAACCCCGCTTCATTCACAATGCCTCAGGGCGTTTCGAATCACGTTTTTCAACACTCCAGATCCAAGAGAGCCCATCCATTATGTTAAAAGATATGGCAGGTTCCTCACTGGGTGTTTGGGTGGCTCACGGAGAAGGCCAAGCCTTTTTCCCTCAAGCCGATATTCTCGACCGTGTTCAAACTGAAAACTTAATACCCGTAAGTTATGTCGATGACAACAACGCCACGACAGAGGCTTATCCGTTTAACCCCAATGGCTCGCCCAACGGCATTGCCGGACTTTGTTCGCCAGATGGTCGCCATTTGGCCATGATGCCTCACCCAGAGCGTGCATTCCTAAAATGGCAATGGGGCTGGATGCCTTCCGATTGGCAACATGATCTTGATGCTTCACCTTGGCTTCAAATGTTTCAAAATGCCTATCATTGGTGTCAGAACACATAGACCTAAAAATCGTCTGAGACACCCGCTGTCTCAGACGATTTTATACAGAACAATTGCGCATTTACCCCGAAAGTCGCCATGGCTGCCTCCACACCGCCCATGTCTACCAATCGAAGACCTGTTCGTTTTTATCTTTGGTTCTTGTTACCTGTTCTCGTGGTTATGGGCGGGTTCCTCTCCTATCCAACCATCCAATATCAATTCACACATGTCATCACTGACGACGCCTTTATCGATGCGCCCTTGCTTTCGATATCCCACTCAGTATCGGGCAGAATAGCACAACTCCACATCGCCGAAGGCGATACCGTCAAACCCAACCAGGTTATTTCCCAACTTTCCCAAAGTTTGTACAAAACTGCACTTGCAGAAACCGAAGCGCGTGTTGAACATGCCAAAAGTATACTGGAAGAACACAAACTCGCACTGCGGATGGAGCGGCGTAAAACGGGCCCACTTTCAAAACGTGACCACGCCGAATTGGATGCATGGCAAGCACGCCATCAGGGGGCACGTGCAGCCCTCGATGAGTTGGAACATGGTTTAAGACGCGCTCAGCAATTGTCGGAATCCGCACTGGTTTCAGACTCAGACCTTGAAGGCGCACGGGTTCGCAGAGACCGTGCCAAGGCAGAGCTTCAGGTCACCCAAGAAGAAGTCAAAAAAGCAACCGCATCACACGCCCTTACCGTTGAACTGCAAGAAACTGTTGCATTGCACAATCAACGTGTTGCAACGGCCCGGGCAGAATTAAAACGCGTTGAGGCCGAAAGAGATGCCTCCCTCCTCAAACTGGCACTCACTGAAATTCGAAGCCCCATTCACGGCGTCGTAGCCCGCCTCCAAGCCCGTGTGGGTGAACGCCTAGAAGAGGGCCAGACAGTCTGCTTGATTCACGACCTGCAATCGCTCTGGCTTATTGCCAATATCGAAGAAACACAAATACGTCATGTCCGACACAATCAATCTGTGGATATCC
>JABIFK010000325.1 GCA_018650745.1 Candidatus Latescibacterota bacterium
TATGAAACCGTATATATGTTGCTGGCTGCTCTGGCCACACCATTGGTTCTTTCGGTGCACTCTATTGTGAGCATGGACTTTGCCACGTCTGTCATTCCGGGTTGGCATACCACAATTTTTCCGCCTTACTTTGTTGCAGGTGCCGTATTTTCTGGTTTTGCGATGGTTTTGACGCTGATGCTCATTGCCAGAAAAGTGATGAATTATACCGAATATATTACAATTGATCATATCGAAAAGATGTGCAAGGTTATTATTGTTACAAGCGGTATTGTAGGCATTGCCTATGCAACCGAGATGTTTATGGCCTGGTATTCGGTCAATGAGTATGAACGGTTTACATTTATCAACAGGGCAATGGGCCCATATGCTTGGGCATATTGGACGATGGTTACGTGCAATGTCTTCATTTCGCAGTTGTTTTGGTTCAAAAAACTTCGCAGAACCGTATGGTTCGTTTTTGTGGTTTCAATCTTTATTAACATTGGTATGTGGTTTGAACGATTTGTGATTATTGTGACCTCGCTCCACCGAGATTTCCTCCCGTCGAGTTGGGCGATGTATACACCAACTGTTATTGAGATTGCAACGTTTGCAGGTACTTTCGGCCTCTTTTTTACCGCATTTTTGCTCTTTGCGCGATTTGTTCCCTTTATTGCTATTTCCGAGGTCAAAGGTGTGTTGAGCGAAGGACGACATACTCAAGAATGGCCGCAAAAAAAATCATCTTTACAGCAACCTGCTGTCGTAGAGCAAGAAGCGGTGGTAGAAGAAACTGGGCGCTAATTTTCAACAAGCTAGGTGACATCATGAGCAATAGCTATTTTTTGGGTGTATTTGACAACGAAAGTGATATCGTTGCAGCGACTCGTATCACCCGCGAATCGGGTTACGACATTCACGACGTTTACACCCCATACGCCGTGCATGATCTGCCTGAAGCAATGGGTCTAAAATCGAGTCGTTTGACTTGGGTCTGTTTGATGTTTGCACTTTTAGGTTTCAGCATTGCCATTTTCTCACAGTTTTGGATAGCCGGGGTGGACTGGGCTGTAAATGTTGGGGGGCGACCTTTCAATTCACTTCCAGCCTATCTGCCCGTCATGTTTGAATGTATTGTTCTTTTTGGTGGTTTGGGAGTGTTGTTTACTCTGTTTGTGCGGACAAAGCTTTATCCGGGCAAAAAGGAGCTAACAATTCATCCTGAGGTTACAAATGATCGGTTTGTTTTGGCGGTAGAGCTGAGGGATTCGGCATTTGATACTGCAGCAATCACTATGCTTTGGGAACAGTATCACGTCCTTGAAATTAGACAATTGTCGGAGGCATAAGCGTGAAGAAGCTCATTTCTGGCATCGTTATTATTGCCGTTGGTCTGTTTTTGCTTGAGCATGTTTTGGGGCAGGAGTCTGACAAACGAAATTATCAATACTTTGACGACATGACCCAAACTTTTGCTTACAAGACGCAATCGACGAACCCGCACTTGAAGAGTGGGCAAACCCAGCAAGCGTCTATCCCTGGCACAATTCCACGAGGTTATATGCCCTTACATTATGGCAACTCGGAGGCAGAATTGGTTCGTGCCGGTGAGGAATTGGTCAATCCGTTTTCTGCCGATACTCACGTTGCACGTGGTGAGGTTGTTTATCAAAACCAATGTATGATCTGCCATGGGGCCGGAGGAGAGGGCGATGGGCCTGTGACAAAACGAGGTTTTCCGCCACCAACTTCACTGTTTTCAGAACAAGCTGTTGGCAGGACTGACGGCCAAATGTTCCATATTATTACCTATGGGTTCAAAAACATGCCCTTATATGCTTCTTCGGTGGACATAGATGATCGTTGGTTTGCAATCAATTATATCCGACAATTACAGGTGAACAATCTCAACGAACCCCAAGCAACCTCCCAGGCACCAGCAGAAGGTGGGAAAGAATAATGACACATTCAACAGCCAGCATTAAAATGCCTCGCTCCGTTAAGCAGCTTTTGTTCGGTTGTATGATATTTGGTCTTGCAATTTTCTTATTGGGTCTTTTTATTGCGCCAAAACGCATCTGGCCAAATTTTTTAATTGCAGAATATTATCTTATTGGTCTGGGATTGGGGGCTACATTTTTTATCGCTATTCAGTATACCTCAAACGGTGGATGGGCTACTGCGATACGTCGTATTCCCGAAGCAATGAGTTCGACGCTGACCCTTGCTGGCGTGGGCATTTTAATTCTGTTTTTTGGTATTCATACACTGTATGAGTGGAGCCATGAAGCTGTTGTGGCTCAAGATGCCATCTTGCTGGAAAAACGCGTCTGGCTCAATGAGCCGTTTTTTATTGCCAGATTAGTTGGCTATTTTGTTATCTGGATTGGGTTGAGCAAGGTGATTCTTAAAAACTCATACCAACAGGATGATGATGCCGATATCAAATACACCCGCAGAAATGTGCGCAATTCTGCGATCTTTATTTTAATTGGTGCATACACGGTTTGTCTTGCCAGTTTTGATTTGTTAATGTCTTTACAACCACATTGGTATAGCACGATATTTGGTTTTTTGAATATTGCGGGAATATTTCTGAGTAGCTTAGCAATGATTGCGATTCTAATTATTTTGCTGCGAAAGATCGGGTATGAACACATATTTACCGCAGACCATCTGCAAACGGTTGGCAATATGATGCTGGCATTTTGCGTTTTTTGGGTATATATGTGGGTTTCGCAGCATATGCTGATCTGGTATTCCAATTTGCCCGAAGAGACGTCATATTATATCTTTCGACATTTCGGTGGTTGGGGCACCCTGTCGTTGCTCAATGTTGTGCTCAACTGGTTGATTCCATTTTTTGTATTGATGCCCCGTTTTTGCAAACGCCATGATAAAACCATGTTGCAAGTTTCCATTGTTATTTTGGTCGGACATTGGTTGGATCTCTATATTATGGTGATGCCAACCGTTTATGGTGCCTATCCGATGTTTCATATTTGGGAGATCGGTCCCATTGTTGGTATGCTGGCGTTATTTTTCTGGGCCGTCTTTCAGAGGTTGAAGAAACACAACTTGACGCCGGTGAATGATCCGTATTTGGTGGAGAGTTTGCCACAGCATATGTCGAAGCACGTGACGATGTAAAGATCAATAGAGGGAGGGGAAAAGAAACGGGGTAATCCAATGGATTACCCCGTTTCTTTGTTGGTGGTCTCGATTGTTTTTTACTTTGTTTCTGTGGCTTCTCTGGTGATATCCAATTTTCGCATGATGCGTTGATATGCGGCTCGGGTTAAACCTGCAAGCTCTGCAGCTTTAGAAATATTGCCGTGTGTCCTTTGAAGTGTCGTTTGGATAAAACGACGCTGAAATGCCTCGATGGTTTTCTGCTTTTCCTCTTCATAAGTTGTGGTCTTTGCTGTAAACACTGGCACCAGCACCGAGTCATCCAAGAATCCAAGGTGTGAGGGCAAAATTTCATCTCCTGTGCACATAATCACCGCCCGATTGATGGTGTTTTCCAATTCTCTTACGTTACCTTTCCATTCATGCTCAATAAGCATGTCCATTGTCGCCGGCGTAAATCCGGGAGATATATGCTGTTCTTCCATCAATTCTTGTTGGGCGCGGTTTAGAAAGTATTCGGCAAGTGCTGGAATACATTCGGGGCGTTCGTTCAGGGTTGGTAGTTTAAGGGTTACGACCTTTAAACGGTAAAACAAATCTTCCCGGAACTCTTGTCGGTTCACCATCTCTTCAAGGTTGCGATTGCTAGAAGCTATTAGCCGGAAATCGACTGGCACATCAGCATTGCCACCCAATGGTCGAATGACCTTTTCCTGTAACACCCTTAGAAGCTTTCCCTGAAATGGCAAAGACATAGACGCCACTTCATCTAAGAAAATTGTGCCACCATCGGCTTGCTCAAACAGCCCTTTTGTATTTTTATGTGCTCCGGTAAAAGCACCTTTTTTATATCCGAACAATTCCGATTCGAGCAGGCTATCTGGCAGGGCAATACAATTGATAGCCAGAAACTGTTTGTCGCGAATTGTGCTTCGATTATGAATTTCATGAGCAACGAGTTCCTTGCCCGTACCACTTGCCCCTTCGATGAGTGCTGGAAGTGTGCTGGGTGCAATTTGTTCGACGATTCCAAGTATTTCCTGCATGCGCGGATCAACCGCAATGATTGAGTGCGATTGATAACGGGCAAGGTTGGCTTGTGTTTGATGTCGCGTGAATGTCTCATAACCGACCCGTTTGACGTATGTGAGAATTTCCTGATTGTCGAATGGTTTGGTGATAAAATGAGAGGCACCGTTATGCAGGCAAGAGACTGCTAATTCAATTGTTCCATGGCCGGTAATGAGAACCACTTCAATGTCAGGCCACTGTTTTTTAATCTTCTGCAATAAAATATCACCCGACATACCGTCCATTTTTAAATCGGTAAAAACCAGATCAAACTCTTTTTTTCTGAGTGAGATCAGTGCTTCTTCTGCAGAGGCATTCATCTCCACATGACAGCCAAGTGAGCCAATCAACTGGCACAAACCTCGGCGGATATCATCCTGATCATCTACGACCAGAACGCGCAATTCTCCAAAATCGTATTGTGAAGACTCCTGGCTCATCAGCAGTATCTTTCTATGTCATGTTGATATTAAAAAATATCTTAGAAGCTGTTTTAAAGTGCGCTCTGTCGGTCCGAGAACGAGCGGGAATGTTGTGGGCTATGATGCGGTACTTGCTGTCATGTTATGAGTGTTCTGACATCTCGATTGGAATAAATGATCCGTTTATATGTTTGCGCGCACGTGGAAGCACAACCCGAAATATCGTTTTGCCTGGGTGTGTTTCTACTAAATCAAGTTCTCCCCCGTGCGCCTCAATAATTCTGCGTGATGTAGACAATCCCAACCCGGTTCCACCACTACTCTTAGTTGTAAAAAATGGCTCAAAGATGTCAGGAATATGTACAACATCAATGCCCGATCCCGTATCTTCAACGTCCACTACCAATTCTTCGCCGTTGTTGCGCTCTAACGTTCGCAGCCGAATGACACCCCTGCTGTCATATATTGCCTGAATGGCATTGGCAAGTAAATTTACAAATACTTGCTGCAATTGTGTAGCATCTCCCCAGCAGATCCCATTTTGTGCCTGGAAATCGGGTTCTATGGAGACTGGGGCCTCCTGATGAAGTGGGCGTACGAACTGAGTGACGTTGCCCAAAAGTGTATGCAAGTCAATCTCCCGAATCTGGGGTTGTGGTGTTCTTACATACTCCAGAAGATTTGTGATGATGCGTTGGCAAGATTCGGTATTTCGTTTGATCACATCGATATGCTCGCAAAATGGAAAATCCTTTGGCATTTCTGCTTCCATCATCTGGTTGTACATTGAAATAGCGGCAAGCGGATTATTCATTTCGTGAGCGACGACTGCGGCAATTTTGCCCAATACCGTGAGTCGTTCCTGATGTGCCTGTCTCCGGTGCATGAGTTCACGTTCTGTTATATTGCGCATGACAAGAACTTTTGAGCTACCGTGCAAAGTTTGAACTTTTGTGGACAGAATTTCATAAATCGTATCAGACACGGTGAGTACACAGGACGTGGGAAGGTTTGGATCGCACATACAGGTGATACATTGCTCACTGTTTTCTTTGTGAGATTCACATTTCTGAATATCTATGCGACACTCAGTTTGATGAAGTATATCCAGAAGCGGTTCGGCGGCTTTGTTTGACAACATAACCTGCCCCTGGAAATTCATCAGAATGAGACCGTCCGACATTGAGTGGATGACCGTATCCAATAGGCGATGCTGTATACGGAGTTCCCGTTCTCGCTTTTGCAAATCGGCGGTACTTTGTTCCAAATTCTTGGTGTGATCCTCAATGGCCTCTGCCATTAGATTTGAAATTTTGGCCAACATTCCTATTTCGTCTTCTGTGTCAATTGTATTCCTGGCCGAAAAGTCTCCTTCTTTAATGCGATGGGCCATCCTCTGCAATTCGCCAAGTGGTCGGACAATATACTGGATTACAACAAAGAGCACGATTAAAGTTGCTGCGGCCATGACGCCTGCAATTCCCAAAGCTTTGCTCTCCATAACCACAAGTGGATTCATTGCATGTGTCACGTTAAGTTCGATTATGGTGCTCCATCCAGTGCTTTGGAGCAGATAACTTTGTCGGAAGATTTCTCCTCCTGGTTGGGAAGGGTTTTGCCTATTTTGTTTGGCAGAGGGTTTGGTGGTTTGCATTGGCGAGATTTTAACTCCCACACGTTCATCGCCGAGTGCAGTATTTCCCTGACGTGTTTTTAAATACCACCATGGGATTTCCATCTTCAATCCATGTTGGTCTACAAAAGTAAGATATTTTTCATTATAGGATTCTGGTACAGTGTCATCAAATTTCATTGATGCGTGTTCTATTACCAGTACGAGGTCAAATATACATACCAGATAGCCAATTTGTTTCTCGTGTTGAATATCATACAATGGGGTAATGATTGCCGCCATTGGAAATGCAGTGACATTATCGGGAGAGATAATGCCGCTAAAATGCTGATTCCCTGGGTGCAACTCTCGTATAATGGTGCTCTGGGCATCTGAAGATACTGTGCCCAGTCCGATGATTTTTGTCTTGTCTAAGTCGTAGATATGCAAGTCTACAAATTCTTGCACGATAGGGAGTTTGTTTAAGCGCAAATGCTGCTCAAGTTTTTCATATGCAGGATGTGAAATGTGTGATGATGTGGTAGAAACCAGCATTTTAGTTTGTGTTCTGATGAAACCGTCAGACGAGAAATCTTCGGCGCGCCTTCCCAGTGATTCCAGTTGTTTGTCGAAGAGCGTTGCAAGAGTCACCGCTTCACTTTGGAGTCGCAAGAGAATCTCCCGGTCCAGGGGGGTATATACCGAGTTAATCATAAAGTAACCCCCAACACTCATCACGCACAGAAACAAAAAAATAAAACCGAGCGGGAGCTTGAGTTTGATAGGGATTTTTGAAAAAGGGTCTTTGGAAAAGAACCACATGGCCACAACCTCTTATAAAATACGAAATTGAAAATCTCAAAGACTCCAACAATCTAATAGTTCTCTGGGTAAAATCAAGGTATTCAAAAGCCGCTTATGTTTGAAATGGCAATGGTATACTGGAGATACAAACAGCACCTATTGATTTAGGCGTAGAATTTATTGTTGGAATAATTTGTGTTTTGTTATATATTAAATGACAAAAAGGTCATTTAGTCCTTTTTTGATTAAAAATTCAAACTCTGGGACAAACCCATGCCGTTTTGAATTTTCCCTTTATTACAAGCAAGGCTTAAGGATTAAGATGAGTAATTTTGAAATCACAGTTCCCGATCTCAACTATTGGAAAAGCCAGATCAAGTGCCAAGCGGCTTGTCCGGTTCATACCGACGCACGTGGATATGTGCGTGCCATTGCCGAGGGCGATTATGAACGGGCCTATTTGATCGCGCGCGGCCCCAATCCGTTGGCATCCATTTGTGGGCGTGTGTGTGGTGCACCTTGTGAAACGGCGTGCCGTCGAGGGGATTTGGACGCACCCGTTTCCATTCGGGCATTAAAGCGGTTTGTATGTGATAAGTTTGGGCCAGAGGGGCGCGAAACAGGCGGCAAAGGCTTGGTGGACTTTCTCAAGAATGCAGCAAAGAAATATGCACCGCGAGATTGTGAAGACTTAGAAGAATTGTTGCCCTTAATGCAATCGCTTTTAAAGGGTGATTTAGAACCCGTTTCCAATAAGTCGGTGGGCATTATTGGCAGTGGCCCCGCAGGTCTGGGGGCGGCACACGATTTGGCATTGATGGGTTTTGCCGTGACAATTTACGAAATTGAGCCGGTTCTGGCGGGTATGCTCGCAGTGGGCATTCCCGAATATCGGTTGCCGCGCGATTTGATTCGGGCAGAAGTTGAAGTGATTCAAGAATTGGGTGTTGAAGCTGTGATCAATTGTGAGGTGGGCAAAGACGTGACTTTGGCCGAACTGCGCGAAAAACACGATGCAGTGATTATTGCTGTTGGTGCCAAGCGGTCCCGTCTATTGCCTATTCCCGGTGCTGATGCTGACGGTGTTTTGGGTGGGGTAGAATTTTTGCGCGATGTGTCTTTGGGGAAGACGCCAAAGTTGGGCCCAAATGTGGTCGTGATTGGCGGTGGGAATGTTGCTTATGACGTTGGGCGAACGGTCGTGCGTCAAATATCGGTCGATGCAGCGCGTACGGCCCTGCGTGAATCTGGCGTGGGATCTGTGCATCTGTGCTCTTTGGAGTCACTAGATGAAATGCCTGCCGATGATGTTGAAATTATAGAAGGCGATGAAGAAGGTGTTGTCAGGCGCAACAGTATGGGGCCGGTGGCCATTGAGACTGAAGATGGAAAAGTAACGGGCGTGACTTTTCGCAAATGTTTGCGGGTATTTGACGAGAATCATCAGTTTGCACCTGAGTTTGACGATGATGCGCGTGAGACCATTCCCTGTAATCAGGTGCTTTTGGCCATCGGGCAGGGCGTCGATTTGGGGTTCGTCGATGCAGAACGCGATGGTTTGGAATTGACAGA
>JABIFK010000416.1 GCA_018650745.1 Candidatus Latescibacterota bacterium
GGGTGATTCAACAATAATATCCCCCGCCAAACACCGATAGCCTTTACGCGGCACCAACCCTCGGAAAGCTTTTCGATCAGCAATCGCCTTTTGCATCGTCTCTTGTGTCCACCACCCCGAATAAAAGCCGACGGCCAAAGCATTGTGATGCACATAAACGCCAAGCTGAGGCAAACGTGGGAAAACACTCTTTTTTAATTTCCGATCAACAAAGTACAAACACGCATGATCGCGTGGACGATTGCGATTGGGCTGAAAATCTAACGTGGTATAAACAGGCGATACAACGGGAACAAGATCGGAAAACAACTTTACAAGGCGAGGGGCCAGTTCTTTGCACAAAATATCCATGCGTTGGTGCAAATGGGTTGCACCCTGGCGTGTGCCATTGCAGGCAAGAAAATCATTGGGAGAGAAATTAAACATAGGCATTAAAATAAGGCCCAAAAACCAAAGGCCTCTTTACCACGCACCAACGATGCGACGAGAGACCTGTGACTTGCGACCTGTTGACCTGTGACTGCTTTTACCCTTCAAACACCACCCGATTGCGACCACTGCCTTTGGCAACATATAACCGACGATCTGCCAAAGTAATCATCTCACGAGGGTCTTCAAATCCTCCATCTTCGGGGAAACTGGAAACCCCAGCACTCAACGTAATCTGTAAGGGATGTTTGTCTTCATTAAAGGTGCGCCCTGCAACTTCAGACCGCAAACGTTCAGAAAAAGTACGTGCACCTTCTTTAGACGTGTGTTGCAAAATGCCCAAAAACTCTTCACCACCATACCGAACCAGGGCATCTTCTTGGCGAAACAACGCAATGGTCAGCGCCGCCACTTCTCGCAACACCAAATCACCCGTATCATGACCATGGGTATCATTAACTTCTTTAAAATGATCCAAATCAAACATCACACAAGAAAACGGCGTATTGTGCCGCGTAGCCTCGGCCAAACGCGAGCGTAAAAACGTATTCAATGCACGCCGGTTATACGCACCCGTAAGTGGATCCGTTAAGGACAACTCTGACAAGCGATTGTATTCGGCCATTAACTCATCTTGGCGTTTCTTTTGACGAATAAGCGCCCGAACACGCGCCGCCAATTCTTCTGGCGGAATCGGCTTGACCAAATAATCTACAGCACCTAAATCGAGCCCTTTAATCTTAGACGCTGTATCATCTTGTCCAGAAAACAACACTATAGGAACCGTATCAAACCGTGACGCTTTGCGTATATTCTTGAGCACATCGTACCCTGATATGTTGGGCAACATCAAATCGAGAATGAGCAAATCGGGTGACAACGCATCCAATTGCTCTAAAATGTCATCTGCATCGGGCAAAGAATGCACCTCATGCCCTTCTCTTTTGAGCGTGGCTTCAACAAACATGCGCAATGCAGGATCATCGTCTACAAGTAGAATTCTGGGCATAGTCACTTTGGGCAAAAGGGTTGAACGAATTTAAGCTATAAGTATGTTTGAAAGAGGACATTGTGTCAAGACCTAAAAGCCTACCAGACCATCTGCTTATAACCGACCATGATGCGATGCTTTGGGGGCCTGATACACCACATTTAAATGCGGCGTCTCAAGACGCACACCCGCTTGCACTTTAGAGTCCAAACAGCTCTCAAGCATCCCACTCACAATCAAAGTACGCTTGGCCGGAAAAGGCGCCACACCCGTTTGAAACATCTCATCAATTTTATGCACCAAACACGCCGAATAGTCTACATTGGGAATCGGTGTCAAAAAGAACTGTGTCGAAACCGGTTCCGATTCACCCTTCAATTGTGCCGCAAAACAATAATCTTTCATTGCTCCGTTCAACAGCAACATCGTCGCACGCAACCCATCCTCATATTCAATCACATATAATGATGGATTTTCTGCCAACCGTTGCAATTCCCCACTGCCCAACAAATCTTGCGTGCGCCCATCTTCCTCAGTCAACCCCAAAGGCGAATCCCCCCGCGAAAGTGCCGCTTCCATCAACCGACGCGACCACCGATCATCTTCCCAAACCGCATCCCCCGTCACCATCTGCACAGCCTTAATACCCGTCTCCCCCCCCTTGCGCCGCTCCACCATACACTGCATCGCTTCCAAAACATGATAATCCATCGCATCTGACCCGCCATGCCCGATCATCAGGGCATCCTCAACCTCGCATCCCCACGGCAATTCCAAATCGGGCAACCGCCACGTCACCGGCAAAGACGAGCCCGCCAACACCGGAAACCCGAGCCGCTCAGCATCACCCAACATCTCCTGCCCCTTCTCAAAGCTATACGACAAATGTTTGTCATTATAAACAGGCACTGCCCGCCCATCGGCTTCAAACACGTCTACACACGCCTTAAAAAACTCGTACCGCGGATACAGTTTCTGCCCCTTATCATTACTCGGATACTCTCCATGCTCTCCAATAATCAACACCGCATCCACCGCCAATTCATCGCCTCCACACCGCAAAGCCTCCGCAATCGTCCCATACACGCCAAACCCAAACTCCCGCGCCCGATCCACACTCTGATCATTGTCCGGATGCTGATCCACATACAGCGACACCACCTTCGCATTGGGCCTTATCCACTGTCCCTCATACGGATACCCCACCAAAAACCGATCCACAAAATGCTGTGCGTGCGAAAGATATCGATAAATCGTCGTCACAACTGCTATACGTTTAGGAGATGACATAACACACTTTCAATAAATTATGGTTTTGATTTTCTCCCCCATTAGGGGGTCGGGGGGTTAAACATTCCAAAAGTGAGACGCCTCTGAAGCCTTGTACTGAATGTCCAAATGCGGCGTCTCCACCCGCTTCTGCTCCAAATGCAAACTCTCCACCGCCGCCGCCACCAACCCCGTCGTCAACAACGTGCGCTCCACCGGATAATTCGCTTTCCCATTCAAAATCATCTGCTCAATATGATGCGCCTGTGGCGAGAAAAAGTTAGCCAAAGTCGTCCGCGCAGGCGGCATCGGCAAATACATCTGCGTCGACAAAATCCGCCCATCTCCCATTCGTGCCGCAAAATTAAAATCCTCCACCAACCCCCGCATCAAAAACATCGTACTCACCAACCCATCGGCATGACCATATTGATATGCCACCGGGTCTTCCACCAATTTCTTCAACTCATCAATCGTCGGAAAAGTATGATTAAACCCCTCCCGCGCAGGTTTAAGTGTATGACTGCGGCACAGCGCCGACTCAAACAAATCCCGCGGCCAAACCCCAGATCCATGCGCCTCCCAAAACCGATCCCCTCGATATGCCTCCAACCACGTCACACCCGACTCCCCGCCCTTTCGCCGTTCCACCATACACTGCAACGTCTCCAACGCATGAAAGTCATATGAATCCACCCCCCCATACCCCACACAAACCGCCTCTTTTGTTTCTTCACCATACGGAAAATCAATACCCGGCGTACGATAAGTCACCGGCAAAGACGAACCCGCCATAAATGCAAAGCCCATTTCCTGCGAAATATCATACATCTCTTTCGCCCAATCCCAATTCCAAGACAAATGCTTGTCATTAAAAATAGGACATGTTTTCCCCGTTAATTTAAACACGGCCACAATCTGCTTAAACAATTCATACCGCGGATACAACCGCTGCCCTTTTTCATTGGTATCATACTTCCCATGTTCTCCCACCAACACCACCCCATCCACTGCCAACGTATCCGTGCCACACAACAACGCATCGGCCACCGTCTGATAAATCGCCATATGCGGAAACCGGGCCGCCCGATCCTCGCTCAAATCTCCCTCAGGCCTTTGATCCACATACAAAGACACCAAATCCATATCCGGCTGATGATGCTTCCCCGCCCAGCCATACCCTTCCAAAAACCGATCACAAATATGCTGCCCGTGCGAGAATTTGCGATACTCCGTCACAATACCAGCTATTTTAGGTCTGTTTGACATATTCCATTCCAATTACGTGTTTTAAAAAAAACCGAACGATTACACCCGTATTTCATCTCGACTTAGTGTCTTTAACCGTTTAGGGGCGTTGGGTAGTCGGGCTCCGTGTGTTTCCTCAATTTGTTTTATCCATGTATTTCCATGATTGCTCATCCATGATAACACCAGCAAACCCAAAGTGCAACCCCTTCAACACAGGCTTGCTGTTTATCAAAACAAACATATATTCATCCAAACCATCAAAAATCCTAACATTCAACTACCCTATCCGCTCCCATTTCCAAGGGGAGACACAAAGGGATTGAGGCTCTTATGCAAGAAATTTACGGCATCGTACCCCCCATGGTCACGCCTTTCAAAGAAGACGACACCATTGATGAAGGTGCATTTCGCGAAGAAGTCAACTACCTCATCGAAACCGCTTGCATACACGGCATTGCCGTCACAGGCAGCACAGGCGAAGGTCACACCCTCACCGACGACGAGGTCTATACCCTCACCAAATGGGCCATCGAAGAAGCCAAAGGCCGCATCCCCATCATCACCGGCATCATCACCGACAGCACCAAAACCGCCATCGAACGCGGCAAAGCCGTTGCCGACCTCGGCCCTGTCGCCCTCCAAGTCACTCCAGTCCACTATCTCTTTCGCCCTGATGACGACGCCATGGTTCGTCACTTCGATGCCCTCTGCGAAGGCACAAGCTTACCCGTCATGATCTA
>JABIFK010000564.1 GCA_018650745.1 Candidatus Latescibacterota bacterium
GGAAGGCTTCCAAGAAATCTGCGCCCGGTATTATGGCCACTGCACTTTGCTCGATGATCAAGTTGGGCGTGTCGTTGCGGCCTTAGAACAAATGGGCCAACTCGACAACACCATCATCATCTACACAGCGGATCACGGCGATTGCTTGGGCGCACACAAGCTCATCGAAAAGGGTGAGTTCATGTACGACGAAATCTACCGCATCCCTTTTGTCGTTGCACACCCCAATTGTGAAAACCCCAGCAGCACAAACAATGACTTCGTCTACCTACACGAATGCATGCCCTCCTTCATTGAAGCCGCAGGCCTTGAAGCACCCACAAATTTAGATGGCCAATCTTTCTATTCCGGAATGCGTGGCAACCAAACATCCAACAATCGCGAAGAAGTATTTTGCGTTTTCGACCGCCATTTCACAGTTGCCAATCAACGCATGATCAGAACACGCACACATCAATTCACATTCAATCCATCAGACATCGGCGAACTATACGATCTCGAAAAAGATCCCTACCAGCTCGAAAATCATTTCGGTGATCCAGCATATGCAGAAGTACAAAAGGATCTTATGCAACGAATGGGACATTATATGAATGAATTGGGCGATTCACAAAGCGGCTGGTTCCGTCGCATGAGTCCAGTCTACTAAAACGGTATTCTTTTTAAGCTTTTAATTATTAATTTCCTGGAGGCATAAATGTCCGTTCTCATTACGGGTGGAAGTGGTCTTGTCGGATCTTGGGTAGCCAAGCTCCTCGTCGAAGAAGGTGAAGACGTTATCATTTATGACATGTTTGAGCGGCGTGACAATTTCTTGGATCATGTAGCAGACAAAATCACCTTTATCGAAGGCAACATTCTTGGCCTTGCCCACCTCAACGAAACGGTGCGCAACCTTCCCGAGCTCACAGGTATTGTTCACACGGTTGCACTGCTCGGTGGTGATGTGCGCGACAATCCGCACTTTGCAACACAAGTCAACGTAGGCGGCACACACAATGTGCTTGAAGTTGCACGTCAGGTAGGCGGCCTCAAAGTGGTCTATGTCTCCAGTGGTGCTGTATATGGCAAACAAGAGGGTCCACTTACAGAAGACACGCCCATGATTCCCAGCGACCCTTACGGGGCCACCAAAGCCATGTCAGAGCACCTCTGCCATCAATACCATGACACTTACGGTGTCGATGTACTTTGCGCACGCCTCTTCTTCCTCTACGGCCCACCCAATATACCAGGACCCAATTCAGGATTTAACACCAACCTCTTTGGTGCTTTAGCAGGAAAAGATGTCAACCTGCTCAAAGGCCGAGACCAAAAAGGCGATTGGACCTACATCGAAGATGCCGCGCGTGGTGTGGTACTCATGCTCAAAGCACAAAATGTTACCAACCGGTCCTTCAATATTGCAACAGGCACATTCAATCCCATCGATGAAATTGTTGAAATGGTTCGCAAACATGCACCCGGTGGCAACAAGATAGAGGTCGGTCCAGGTGTCAACCTCGAACGCGGTGCGCCCTTAGATATTACACTTGCCAGAGAACAATTGGGTTACGAGCCCAAATACGACCTTGAAGCAGGCGTCAAAGCCTTTAAAGAGTGGCTTGACCAAAACGGGTAAAACCGGCTCAATACATAGCCCCATTTTCTCACATACAGAACTTCTGATATATTATGGATTCGAATAATCGCTTCACTCCAAGATACAAAATGCTTCCTGTCACATATTTGCAGGTTATCACACTCTATTTATTCAACCAGAGGCACTCCGTTTGACTTGGCAGTATAATCCTTACATATGGCCGCTTGCGATCAGTGCCATTGTTGCTTGGGCCGTTGCCATTTATATGTGGCCACGCCGCAAATCTGCACCCGGTGGATTTCCAGTATTCATCTTGTTGATCTGTGCTGGATTTTGGTCGGCCAGTTACGCTATGGAATTTGCCAGTGCAGATTTACAAGGCAAATTCTTTTGGAATAAAATAGTCTACTTGGGCATTGCCCCCGTTTGTCCGCTGTGGTTTTTATTTGCGCTCAATTATTCGGGCTGGTCACCCCGCAACCGCACGACCTATCTCTTGCTCGCCATAGAACCTGTCCTGGTACAAATTGCCGTTTGGACCAATTTCTCTCATCAAAACTTCTGGACCCACATTGAATTGGTTTACCAAGACAATACCCCAGTCCTGATGCACAAATATGGTACCTTGTTTTGGATTCACGCCGCCTTTGCTTATTTGCTGCTTATTGTCAGTACCGTCGTATTAATTCAACTCCTCATTCGCACCTCCCATCTTTATAAACGACAAGTTATAGCCATCATATCTGGGTTATTCGTACCTTGGGCCGGCAACGTAATCTATCTTTCAGGGTCGAGCCCATTTGGCAATTTAGATCTGGCCCCATTATCCTTTACATTGGCAAGTTGTATATTGGTTTGGGGGCTGTTCCATTCCAAGCTCTTCGAGGCCATTCCCATTGCGCGCGAGACACTCATCGCCAATATGCCCAACGTGGTTCTTGTCACCGACCTTCACAATCGCTTGGTCTTTGCCAACCCTGCAGCACAAGACCTCTTCGGAAAAAGTGTCACCCGAAAGCTCGGACAAAGTGTTTCCGAAATTCTACCCAAAATATGGCAAACACTGGAACACCTCAAGGAACACACGCACACAGAAATAGAACTCCAAAAAGAAGATGCCGTCCAACACTACGAACTCTATTTCACGCTGCTCCACAACCGACAAAAACATCTATCGGGCCACCTCATTGTCTTGCAAGACATTGGCAAACAAAAAGAAACCGAAGAACGCCTTACCGAACTTGAAACGGCAGCAGAACAAGCCAACAGAGCCAAAAGCATATTCTTGGCCAATATGAGCCATGAAATGCGAACGCCCCTCAACGCCATATTGGGCTATGCGCAAATAACAGCCGACGCAGACAACTTGCAAGAACGCCATCAAAGAGCCATTCTTGCGATAGAGAAAAGCGGTGGTCATTTGTTACAATTGATTGATGACATTTTGCACCTTTCAAAAATTGATTCAGGGCAAGCCGAGGTCAACTTGGTGGGTTTCGATCTGCACAAATTGCTTCAAGAAATTGGAAGAATGTTCAAATCTCGCTGTGAGCAACAAAGTCTGAATTGGCGAATGGACATTGCATTGGACACCAAGCATGTCACAGGAGATGCGAACAAACTCAGGCAGGTTCTCATCAACCTACTCGACAATGCAGTCAAATTTACATCCAAGGGTGAAGTAACGCTGAAGGTAGACGTGCGCAACAATGATCAGATTTACTTTGAAATCAATGATACAGGAGCAGGCATATCCCAGACAGACCAGCAAACGATCTTTGAACCGTTCCAACAAAAAACACAGGACAAACCAGAAGGGGGCGTAGGGCTGGGGTTAACCGTAGCTATGCGTCAGGTAGAATTGATGGACGGAAATCTCTCCCTCAAATCCAATATTGGCGAAGGATCACAATTTTCTTTTTTCCTCACACTCCCCCCAGGAAAATCACCCACAGTCAAGTTGGACACCATAGATTGGTCTTCGGCAAAAAGACTTGCGGAGGAATATGCGGTTCATGCTTTGATTGTCGATGCGGATGAGACGTCGCGCAAAGAAATAACAGAGATGCTGAAACAAATAGGCGCTACAGTTGAAACCGCGATCAATGGCCAAGACGCGCTTCATCACATCAGCAATCAGATGCCAGACATCGTTTTTACAGACTTGCGTATGCCTATTATGGACGGAACAGAACTCCTAAAAAAAATACATCAACAATATGGCAAAGTAGCGACCACCCTTATCGCTGTCACCGCATCACTATTTGATCATCAGCGTCAAGGGTATTTAGACATGGGTTTTGAAAGTCTAATTGATAAACCCGCAAGCGAAGAACAGATATACGCGTGTTTGCTCGAATACCTAAATGTCGAATTCATAGCCGAAGACAACTCAGCAGTACCACAAGACCCAACCGACATAGACCTAACCAAAATTGTATTGCCCACAGACCTATACCAAAACCTATTGCGAGCAACAGATACCCACAGCATCACAGACTTACGTACACACATTGAAATGCTCTCCACTCTCGGCCACACAGAGCAATACTTAGGGCAACAACTTAAAGAACTATCAGAAAAATATGATATGGCAGGCATCGCAGAAATACTCGAAAAATTGGAAACAACGCGATAAAAATCATATCCACCAAAACCACCACATCTTCAGAACAAGGTCAAACATATGGCAACTTCAGATTTTAAAGTTGGGCTCTTTAGCATTGGTTTGGCCGCATATTGGCCACAATTTCAAGGCTTAGAAGAACGACTCACGGGTTACGGCACGTTTGTTGGCAAACGTTTGCAAACAATGGGTGCCCAAGTAATAGACGTCGGCATGGTCGATGATCAGCCCAAGGCAGTTGCCGCAGGTGAACGATTCATCAGCGAAGACGTTGATCTCGTGATCTGTTACGTCACCACCTATTCCACAAGCAGCCAAGTCATTCCCGCAGTACAACGGGTGAATCGCCCCGTGCTCATCCTCAACCTACAACCCACTGCACAGCTCAACTATGCCGACACCAACACCGGGGAATGGTTGGCCAATTGCCAAGCCTGTTGCATTCCAGAGATTGCCAACGCCTTCGACAGAAGCGGCATCCAATTCCACACCGTTACGGGTCTGCTTGGCCTGAGAGAACAAACCGAAGGTGCACTCGCAAACGAAGTGACGCACAATCACCCAGCTGCAAAAAATGCTTGGGCAGAAATTGAGCAATGGTTAAACGCCACAAAATCCCTGCGCACACTTCAAAAAAGCCGCATCGGCTTCTTGGGTCATACATATCCAGGTATGCTGGATATGTACAGCGATTTCACACAGCACACGGGGTTCTTAGGCACCCACATTGAAATCCTCGAAATGGACGATTTGCAAGAACGCGTGGATGCCGTTACGCCCACAGAAATTGACACCATTCGAGAGCAAACAGCTGATATGTTCGCCATCAGCGAAAACAGCCCCAGTGACCCATTGGCAAAAAAACCCGACGAAGCGTCCTTAGACTGGGCCTATCGTGTTGCCGCAGGTTTAAATCGTCTCACCACAGACTTCGACCTTCAAGGCCTCACCTACTATTATCGAGGCCTCAATGACAACGCCAACGAACGCCTCGGCGCAGGGCTCATTCTCGGCTGCTCTCTTTTAACGGCCCAGCACATTCCGTGTAGCGGTGAAGGCGACCTCAAAAATTGTATGGCAATGAAAGTCTTGGACAGTTTAGGCGCAGGGGGCAGTTATACCGAACTGTATGCGATGGACTTTGAAGATCAACTCATACTCATGGGGCACGACGGCCCATTTCACGTTGCCATTGCCCAAGGCAAACCCGTTCTTCGTGGTCTTGGCTTATATCACGGCAAACGCGGTTCTGGCATCTCAGTTGAAGCACACGTCCAAGAAGGCCCCATCACCATTCTCGGCTTAACCCAAACACGCGACGGTGCACTCAAATGGCTCATCGCCGAAGGCTGGTCATTGCCCGGTGACATGATGCGTATTGGCAACACCAACTCACGCATTCGGTTTACCGAAAACCCCAACGATGAATTTGATGTTGCCAACTGGATGAACCGTTGGGCAGAACAAGGTCCCACACACCACGTGGCGTTGGGTGTGGGCCATCAAGCCAACACACTCACCAAACTCGCCAAGCTCCAAAACATCACCTGCACCACAATGTAATCGAACCGGGAAACATCAATCTATGCTGACGCAAATCCTCTCACCAGACAAACTAAAAGCATCTCTCATTCCGCATGATCAGTGGCACCCTTATCCCACAGCCGACGAACGCGACGCGTGGGACAGCTTACCGGATCGAGTTCGAAATGCCCACCTTGGCCGTGGCGAAAAAGCCTTAAACGCCCAATGGTCAACCTTGCCCGCCACCGAATTTATGGCCTATTTTCGCACGGGTGATTACATGGATTTTCAGGCGGCCAATTTTGCACGCCGCCACCGCCTGCGCGACCTTGTCACCGCCGAATGTACAGAAGGCAAAGGCCGATTTCTCGACGAAATCATCAACGGCATCTGGCTCCTGTGTGAAGAATCATTTTGGGGACTCTCACCCAACACCTTTGTACAAGCCTCCGAAGAAGACCAAGTCAAGTACAGCAATCAACAGCTCCAAAAAATTCGCACCCTATTACCCGACATATCCAAACCTGGCTTTGATCTTTGGGTAGGCGAAACCGCAGGCGTCTTGGCCTGGACGGTTTATCTCCTCAAAAACCAACTCGACGCCGTCACCCCACTCATCACACAACGCGTTCAACTCGAAGCCGAACGACGTGTACTCAATCCGTGCCTCGAACGCAATTTCCTCTGGATGGGCTTTTTGGACCAACGCGTTGGCAACTGGAATCCGTGGTGCAACACCAACTACCTGACAACCGCTCTGATTCTTGACACCGATGAAAAACGCCGTGCCCAAGCCGTCGAAAAGATCATCCAAAGCCTCGACCTTTTCATCAGCCATTACAAACCTGACGGCGGCTGTGACGAAGGTCCTTCCTATTGGGGCCGTGCATCAGGTTGCCTCTTTGAAGCACTCGAACTCTTAAACAGCGCAACCGATGGCGCACTGGATGTCTACGACAACCCACTCATCAAAGAGATGGCCGCTTATATTTACCGCGTGCACATATCAGATCGTTATTTTGTCAACTTTGCCGACGCCCCCGGCAGCATTCAACCCGCAGCAAACCTCGTTCACCAGTTTGGCAAACGCATTGGCGATCACCGCTTGCAGGCATTTGGTGCTTGGGCTGCACAAGAAAGCGAGCCCACAGTCGTTGGCAGCTTGGGCCGCGAACTGCCCGCCATTTTTAATGCAGAACACCTCGACACAGCACATGCAAACCCACCCCAATTGCGTGATGTTTGGCTGCCCGACATTCAAGTTATGACTGCACGCTCAGCACCCAACACCACAGAAGGTCTGTATCTTGCGGTCAAGGGCGGGCACAACCGTGAACACCACAACCACAATGATGTGGGCAACTTTATCGTTTACACAAACGGCCTACCTGCCATCATTGACGTTGGGGCAGGAACTTATACGGCAAAAAACTCAGGTCCAGATCGGTACGACATTTGGAATATGCACTCAGGCTACCACAACCTGCCAACCATCAACACCATTCGCCAAGGTTATGGAGAAGCGTTTGCCGCCAAAGTGCATTTTTACACAGCCAACGACACATCGGCCCAACTGTCTCTCGAACTGGCCAATGCATATCCTACTGAAGCAAAACTCAACACTTGGATGCGTAGTCTCACACTCAACCGAAACCAAAACATTCAACTCGATGAGAGTTATGAACTAAAAGCCCCAGCAGAAAAACTCACACTAAGTCTGATGACACCTTGTGATATCATACAGACAGACGACGTGTTGCATTTGCAAACAACACCATTCGATACAAATCGACAATCTGGAGCGGTAAAAATCCACTACAACTCAGACCAACTTGTCGCACAAATTGAAACAGTTGAAAGCGATGACAAAAGAGTCCAAGCATCTTGGGGCAAACGTTTGCATCGCATTCTCTTTACAGCAGAAAACCCGCCACAAAAAGACACGTGGCATTTTCAGATCACAGAAGCTTAAATCAATAAAGGACGTACACTCCTATGGTGCAAAACCCAACAGGGTCACAAGATTCAACTCCACAAGAAGACCACAAAGCAGCCATTCGAAATGCCATTTCTGAAGATAGTTTTTTAAGGCTCACATTTAGCGGCAAGGTGCGCGCCGGTACGACTGCATTGATCAAAGCAGTCGTACGTCCCATTCAAATCAAACAACAAAAACTCATTCAATTCACCTATTTTGATGCCAAACAAGACAATACAAAAAACCACAGTGCACATGAAAGTATTGAAGAATTAGACGAATTGCTCGACCTTGCTTTTGGCAATATCCACTTGCAAACCACCACGCACGATCTACACGTTCGCATTACAAAAAAATTGAAGGTGCTCATGAAAAAAGCAGCACCTTCTCGCCAAGAACAAACACCCGACCTGCAACACAACCGTGTCAAACGCCACCCCATACCTGCCAGCACACCCGACAGTTTTTTACAAGGCATTGGCATTATGGATCACCTCGGCACTGTCAAACCCACGCGACAAGACAAATTCCGTCAAATCAACGAATTTCTAAAACAACTGGAACAAACCCTCTCGTTCGCAGATTACAAAGACAAAACGCTCCACATGATCGACTGCGGATGTGGCAATGCCTATCTCACATTTGCGGCCTATCACTACCTCAAACACATTCACAAACTTGAAACCGAACTCACAGGCATAGACAGCAATCCTGAAGTCATCGAAAACTGCATCAATTTGCGCAACGACTTGGGGTGGCAAGGTTTAAACTTTGTCGTCACGTCCATTGCCAATTATGTGCCTCCTACACCTCCCGATTTGGTCTTAAGCCTTCACGCGTGTGACACCGCCACCGACGACGCCTTGGCCCAAGGCGTTCGCTGGGGCAGCA
>JABIFK010000185.1 GCA_018650745.1 Candidatus Latescibacterota bacterium
TGAGTTCTGGGTGTGCAAAGGTGAGGCTGATGATGTTGCGGGTGAGAATATGCCGAACGTTGCCCTGAACTTCAAATCGAAGGTTTAGTCGCGTGCCACCTATATATGTGCCTTTTAACTGCGTACCATTTTTTAGCTCAAGCAGATCGGCTTGTATATTTGTCAGTGCCAATAAAAGTAACATGATGAGATACATAGATTTGCCCTGTTTGGAGTAGATTGCTTTTTTATTTGAAAGCTTTATGAATGCTTGATGGTTTTAAGTGTTTTATTTTCAGTGTATTATATGTTTATGCTGGCGTTTTTGATACGTCGAGCGGTCATGATTTTCTTGAATCTCCTGTGTCTATATTATATATCTTAAGGGATTCATACATATTTTGTCCACTTTAGAGAGGTTCAGATGGCATCTTTTCGAAAATATATCGAATTGCGACCCGATGAGTTAGAGGCAATTTTGAAGGATGCACCAGTTGCTTT
Source organism: Candidatus Latescibacterota bacterium (assembly GCA_018650745.1). Taxonomy (GTDB): domain Bacteria; phylum Latescibacterota; class UBA2968; order UBA2968; family UBA2968; genus JABIFK01. The sequence goes on from JABIFK010000185.1 coordinate 481, forward strand.
GTGGCCTTTGGGTTTGTTAGAACACCACGGCTGGCATTTGCCTGTCGGGTTTGATGGTTTAAAGGCCGAGCGTATGTGTGAGCGTATTGGCGAAAAGACCGGTGGAGTGATGTTGCCGGTGATGTGGTGGGGCGGCGGTGGTGGGCACGACGTGTTTAAGTGGACGTTTTATCAAAGTGAAGAAGCTTATGCGGCTATTTTGACCGAAACGGTGAGGAAGTTGGTCGAATATGGGTTTAAAGCCATTGTGGTTTTGGCGGGGCACTATCCCTGGCAGAGTACATTGGAAAAAAGGTTGCCAGAGATTCAAGCGGCGCATCCCGAGGTGTTGATGTTGTGGGGAACAGAGGTCAAAATTTGCGATGACGCGGTGTCTATTCAAGGGGATCATGCCGCTAGAGAAGAGACATCGTTTGGCTTGGCGCTGTTTTCTGAGTTTGTCGATATGGACGCTTTAACAACGGGGCGCGGTTCTGACGTTTGGATTGGTGGCGAACCGCCGCCATTGGAAAAACAACACCCCAAAGTATGTTTTGATCCCAATGATCCCTTGTTTTCTCAAATGGGTGTGGATGCACGTGAAGCATCGGCGGAACATGGTGAAGCAGGAACCAAATTGGTTGTAGATGAGGTGAGCAAGCGCATTTTGGCGCATCTTGATCAGGAGCGCACATGAGCCAAACTCTAAAAGATTTGTTAAACGAGAACTTTGAAAAATATGCCGATCGCGCGGCTGTACGTGTGTTGCGACAGGCTGAGCAAACGGGCGAAAAGGGTTTGCGTTATGTGCCAATCACATATAAGCAGTTGCGTGACCAACGCAATAGATTGGCATCGGGGTTTGCACTGTCTGGTTTACAAAAAGGCCAGCGCATTGGTTTGCTGACAGATGGTGGGTTGGAGTCTGTGTTGGTTTTTTTGGCTTGTGATATGTTGGGGCTTTCTACGGTTCCGCTGTGTAATAAGCTGCCAGATGATTTGCTGATTCATAACATCAATCATTCGGGCATTGTGTGGCTTATTTCCGATGCCAAGAGTTTGGATCAAGTTGATCGAATTCGCCCCCAGTTGGATAATCCACCTGAAGTGGTATTGACTGAAGGACATCCAGAAAACGCAAAATCGTTTTTTGAGTTGGTTCAAAAAGGCGCCCAAGCACCACCGCCAGAAGTTGACATTGACCCAGATGATGAGTCAAAGGTTTTGTTCACATCTGGGTCGTCTGGTTTACCAAAGGGTGTGATGCAAACACATCGTAATTTGGTGGGCAATGTGATGTCGGTTATGGATGTAATCAGCACACGTGATGAATTGGTCTTTTTTAAGTCTGCCCCCGATTATCATACGATGGGTATTCTGAATATTTATTATGTGTTGGCCAAAGGGTGGACCTTAGACTTGGCTCGGTCACCTGACCGGGTGTTGGCTGATATTCGCCATTCAGAGCCGCACGGCTTTTTGACTGTGCCACTGATTTTGGACAAAGTATATGGCAATGTGCGAAAAGAAATTGAGGCTGGTGGAACGCGTGGAAAACTTATCGCGCGATCTGTGCGTGCCAAACAGCGTATTGCGCGCAAAAAAGGGTCACTTTTAGATAAGTTGGTGTATGCCGCTATTGGGCGGAAGGTGGTGGCACAAATTAAGGCAAAGCTGTCACAACGTGTGGGCAGTCGGTTAGAAGTGTTGATCGTTGGATCCGCCAAGGCAGATGCCGAGGCATTAGATTTCTTTCAGGATGTGTTGGATATTCGTGCGTTTGAAGGATATGGTGTTACGGAGTGCAGTCCTTTGATTGCTGCCAATACCTTGCATGGGCAGCGGAATGGTACGGTTGGGCAGCCTTTTCAAGAAGTGAAACTGATGACGGAGACGGGTGTGGAAATTGCACACGGTGATCCGTCAACGCATCAGTTTAAGGGCAGTGGCGCGGGCATCGGAGAATTGTGGGTACATGGGAATCATGTGATGACGGGGTATTTGGACGAACCCGAGAAAACGGCAGAGGTGTTGGTCACCGATGATGAGGATAAGGTTTGGTATCGAACGGGTGATTTGTTTAGCATGGATGACGAAGGGTTCTTAACCTTTCAAGGACGTGTGGGGCGGCAGTTTAAATTAAAGAACGGTGAATTTGTCAATCCTGAACGATTGGAGCGCATCTTTTCACGTGTGACCTTGATTGAGCACGTGTTGGTCTGCGGTGATCAATCTCGCACATTCCCTTTGCCTGTGGCCACGGTGAATGTTGAAGAAGCCCGACTGCAAACCGATATTCCCGACTTACCTAAGGATGATGATGCCCTGCGAAGGCATCCTGCTATTGCCGAACGCATACGAGAGCGTTTGCTCAAAGAAGCGACAGACGCCGGTTTACCCGGCCATGAGCGCCCCCAAAAGGTATTGGTATTGCCTCTCCCTTTGACTGAAGAAAGCGGCACGCTTACGCGAGGATTAAAAAAGGTTGTCCCCAAACAAATCGTTTCACAATATGAGGCTGATATCCACGCTGCATATGAATGATCGTTTGTTTTGGAGATTTTTTACCCTCGCCAACAGGCATGATTCTTCCACCATCCATACTTTCCCAGCACGTAAACTGTGCTTCTCCTGTCCGAACATTCATGTTCGGGGACTTTGGAAAACCTTATGCCAACATTTAAACCCGATGAATTATGCCGAATAGGCCGCGAAATTTATGAGCAGATTGGGGCGAGTCCCGAAGAAGCGGAGACGGTTGCCAATTTGTTGGTTGACGCAAATCTCGCGGGACATGATTCACATGGTGTGGTGCGTATTCCTCAGTATGTCTCGGCCATTAAACGCGGCCAAATCAAATTGGGCACGTCGCCAGAAATTGAAAAAGAAACAGCTGCTACGGCTATTGTGAATGGGCATTGGGGATTTGGACATGTGACGGCCAAAGCGGCGATGGAAGTAGCAATAGAAAAAGCGCGTGAGACAGCTGTGGGTATTGTGACCGTGCATCAGTGCAATCACATTGGGCGTTTGGGTGCTTATACACCTTTGGCTGTAGACGCTGGGATGGCCGGGTTGATAACCAATAATGGGCACGGCGCTGATCGTTCTATGGCACCCTTTGGTGGCTTGGGGCGTATTTTACCCGCCAGTTGTATGGCGGTGGCGTTTCCATCTGATCGTGATTTTCCTGTAGCGCTTGACTTGACCGCTGCTGCCGCTGCTGGAGGCAAGATGCGTGTGGCGTTGGCACGAGGTGAAAAAGTGCCCGAGGGTTGGTTAATGACGGCAGATGGACAACCGACAAATGAACCTGGCGATTATGTGAACGGCAGTGCTTCTTTGGTCCCTTTTGGTGGACACAAAGGATATGGCTTGGGCATCGTGTTTGATATTTTATCGGGCGCATTTTCGCCGGCAGGGTGTACGCGTGAAAAATCACCCGTGACTGGCAATGCCCTATTTATTCAGGCCATTCGCATTGATGCATTTGTTGCGATGGATGAATTTACAAGTGAAGTAGGGCGCTTTATTGATTATGTGAAGGCATCCGATAACGCGCCTGGTTTTGATGAAATATTGATGCCCGGCGAACGGTCTTGGCGCAATCAAGTTGATCGTGAGGCCAATGGCATTGTGATAGAAGACAAAACGTGGACTGAAATTTGTGATGTTGCTCAAGAATTGAATGTGAAAGTTTAATGATTTTTTGAAATTGAGGAGATGAAATGGCCGATGATATCAAGGCTGCTGCACAAGTGGCACGCCAAGCCGCTTTGCAATTGAGCCAGTCAAGCGAAGAAGAACGGAACAATGCTTTAGAAGCCATCGCACAAGCATTGGTGGCAAATCAAGATAAGATTATAACCGCCAATACCCGCGATGTAGATACGGCAGCAAAAAGGGTTGCAGAAGGCAAGTTGGGTGCGCCCTTGCTTGCTAGGCTTAAGGTGGATGAGGCCAAGTTGGAGGGTCAAATTGTGGTGGGCGTGCGCAGTGTGGCCAGTCAAGAAGATCCAATTAATAAGACGTTAACAGCAATTGAGTTGGACGAAGGTTTGGATTTGTATCGCGTGTCGGTGCCGATTGGTGTAATTGGTGTGATTTTTGAATCGCGCCCAGATGCGCTGGTGCAAATTGCGTGTTTGTGTCTCAAGTCGGGCAATGCGGCCATGCTAAAGGGCGGCAGTGAGGCGTTGTATAGCAATCGTATATTGGCCGAGGTGATGATTGCGGCCACTGCGGGTCTGCCGGGCATTCCCGAAGGATGGATGCATTTGCTTGAGGCGCGAGAAGAAGTGGCTGCTATTTTGAATTTGCATGATTTGATCGATTTGATTATTCCGCGCGGTGGCAACGAATTGGTGCAATATATCATGAGCAATACAAAGATCCCGGTGATGGGACATGCCGATGGGATTTGTCATGTATATGTGGATAAGGATGCCAATTTAGACACGGCCAAACGTATTGCCTTAGATGCCAAAACACAATATGTGTCGGTTTGTAATGCTGTTGAAACATTGGTGGTGCACCGCGATATCGCTGATGACTTTCTGCCTGTGATGATAAAAACGTATCGTGATGCGGGTGTGGAAGTGCGCGGGGATGCATCTGTTGTGGCACTGGCAGAGAACATTGTTCCTGCTACCGAGGCTGACTGGGGAACCGAATATTTGGACCTCATTGTTTCCATAAAAGTGGTGGATGATTTAGATGCGGCTATTGCCCATATTAATACCTACAGCAGTCATCATACCGATGCGATTGTAACTGAAAATAAACAGACCGCATCGCGTTTCTTGCAAGGAGTTGATTCTTCTTCTGTGATGCACAATGCATCCACACGGTTTGCCGATGGTTTTAATTATGGTTTGGGTGCCGAAGTGGGTATCAGCACGATTCGCTTGCATAGCAGAGGGCCGGTGGGGTTGGATGGATTGGTCATTTATAAATATGTGCTTGAAGGCAATGGGCAAACGATGGGTGATTATGCAGGTGAAGACGGTAAGAAGTTTACACACAAAAAGCTGGATGCCGTTTGGGCACCAAAGAAGTAATTTGTAAGGTCAAATGGGTTCATTGAATTTGTATTTTATCCAATCACCTTTCACGCACACCTTGAAACATTGGGGGTTTTGATGAATCGCTATCTGTTTGTGCTCTTCTGTGTGGTCTTGAGCAGTTGTACCACAACCCAACAAGGAACACCAGCACCAGAACCACAAGCAGTGGCACCGCCAGCGTCTCCAAAACTGCCGATAGATTCTGCTGTACGCAAAGGGACATTGGATAATGGATTGACCTATTTGATTCGGGAAAATGGACGCCCCGAAAACAGAGCCGAATTGCGGTTGGTGATTAATGCCGGATCTATTTTAGAAGATGAAGACCAACAAGGGTTGGCACACTTTGCGGAGCATATGGCATTTAATGGCACAGAGCATTTTCCAAAACAAGAACTTGTAGACTTCTTGGAAGGTATTGGTATGCGATTTGGGGCAGATCTCAATGCATATACCAGTTTTGATGAGACGGTTTATAAGTTGCAAGTGCCCACAGACAGTTCCGAGGTGATGCACAAGGCATTTCAAATTTTGGGGGATTGGGCACAACGCGTTAGTTTCGATGGCGAAGAAATAGACAAAGAACGAGGTGTGGTGATTGATGAGTGGCGTACTGGGCGGGGTGCAAGAGCCCGCATGCGTGATAAACAACTGCCCGTTTTGTTAAAAGATTCACAGTATGCCGACCGCTTGCCCATTGGCAAAAAAGCATTGCTCGACACATTTCAACATGCGTCACTTAAGCGATTTTACAAAGATTGGTACAGGCCCGATTTGATGTCTGTGATTGCTGTGGGAGATTTTGATACGGATTCAATAGAAGTGCTGATCAAGGAGACCTTTGGCGCATTGGCGCAGGTTGAGAATGCGCGTGAAAGAGAATCGTATACGATCCCTGATCATGAAGAAACGTTATTTGCTATTGCAACAGATCCAGAAGCGACGAGTTCGTCTGTCTCTATTTATTTTATGCAAGATATCTCGCCACAAGGCACCCAGGAAGATTATCGGGGCACATTAATCCGCTCGATGTTTAATCGTATGTTGAATCAGCGGTTGCGAGAATTGACGAAAAAACCCAACCCGCCCTTTTTGGGTGCCGGATCAAGCTTTGGATCTATGGTAAGAACAAAAGCTGCTTATACCTTGGGTGCGGGTGTGAAAGAGGGCGGAATAGAACGTGGTTTGGATGCGGTCTTGACGGAGGCTCTGCGGGTTCAGCGACATGGGTTTACTGCGCCGGAATTGGAGCGGCTAAAAATTAATATGTTGCGGGGTATCGAGCAAGCTTATCGAGAGCGAGATAAGTCCCGTTCTGGGAGGTTTGCTTCTGAGTATATACGTCATGTATTGACGGGTGAGGTCATTCCTGGCATTGAATATGAACACAAGTTGTATAACGAATTGGTACCGTCGATTCAGGTAGACGAGATTAATGCTTTGGTCAATAAATGGATTACAAATACCAATCGGGTTATTATGGTAAATGCGCCAGAAAAAGAGGGCGTGGCAGTGCCCAATGAGGCGGATTTGTTGTCTGTTATTGAGCAAGTGCAACAAAAAGAGATTAGCCCCTATGAAGAAAATGTATCAACCGAACCCTTGGTTGCGCAAGTGCCCACGCCAGGCACCGTGTTGACCGAGAGCCGTATTGATACACTCAATGTGACGGAGTGGGTATTGAGCAATGGCATTCGGGTGGTGATGAAACCGACCGATTTTAAGAACGACGAGATCCTGTTTACTTCATTTAGCCCAGGTGGGCATTCTTTGGTCGAAGATGAAGATTATGTTGCGGCGTCTACGGCAACGGCTGTGCTGTCTGAGAGTGGCTTGGGGAAATTTACGCAAATTGAGTTGGGCAAAAAATTAGCGGGCAAGGTGGTGCGTGTTTCATCTGGTATTGGTACGCGAACAGAGAGCGTTTCGGGCAGTGCTTCTCCCCAAGACTTGGAGACATTGTTCCAACTGATCTATCTCAAATTTATGGCGCCTCGGGCAGACAGCTCTGCTTTTGTTGCTTTTCAAGATCGCATCCGTGGTTCGTTGCAAAACCGACATTTAAGCCCTCAAGCGGCTTTTAATGATACAGTTTTGGTGACGATGTCACAGTATCACTTTCGTTCTCGCCCTGTTTCAATGCAGATGTTAGACGAAATGGACCTCCAACGTTCATTAGAGATCTATAAGGATCGTTTTGCCGATGCGAGTGATTTTACATTTGTTTTGGTTGGCAATTTTCAGCCTGAAAAGATACGCCCCCTGGTTGAAACATATTTGGGAAGTTTGCCTGCGCTCATTCGAAATGAGACACCGCGCAATGTGTCTGCTCTGCCGCCGACTGGCATTGTTGAAAAAACGGTAAAACGCGGACAAGAACCCAAAAGCCAAACTTTGATTCGATTTACAGGGGAATTTGATTGGCAAGATCGATTGCACCGATATCGGTTTGATTCTATGGTGGGTATTTTGCGCATTAAACTTAGAGAAGTATTGCGTGAAGATGAAGGCGGAACTTATGGTGTAAGTGTGCGTGGCTCTCGGTGGAAGGACCCCGAACCGCGTTATAGTATCTCGGTGAATTTCGGATGTGCACCTGAACGATTGGAAGAGTTGACGCAGCTGGTGTTTACTCAAATTGACAGTTTAAAACAAACCCCAGTCGATCAATCTTATGTTGATAAAGTGACAGAGATGGATTTGCGGCGCAGAGAGACCAATTACAAAGAAAACAGCTATTGGCGCGGGGCTTTGCGTTCGGCCTATTATAACAATCGTGATCCGTTGGATATCTTGACATATGATGATAACGTGATTCGCAAGCTGACGATTGAAGATATAGAAGCGGTAGCAAAGCAATATTTCAACATGGAAAATTATGCCCGATTTATATTGCTACCTGAAGACGGCGTGATGAAAGAATCCGAAGAACAATAAACAAGATTCCTATTATGGGAGAGGATGGGTATGCGTGTTCAAGACGGTATGAATCGAATTCAATCGGCCAGTTATCCGGGCCGAGGTATTGTGATTGGTTTGACGCCAAATGGCAAACATTTCGCACAAGTGTATTGGATCATGGGGCGGAGTCCTTCGAGCCGCAATCGAGTATTTGTGCAAGAAGATGCATTTGTGAAAACAGATACGGTTGATAAAACACAAGAAGTTGATCCCTTGACGATGTATTATCCCACAAAGGTACTGGGTACTTCGCACATTGTGACCAATGGTGATCAAACCGATACCATTTTTGATGCATTGCAAAACGGCGGTACATTTGAGTCTGCACTGATGACACGCCTGTTTGAACCCGATGGACCAAATTTTACACCTCGAATTTCTGGGATTGTTGATTTGGGAGAAGATACTGCTTATCGGTTGGCTGTATTGAAGACCGTTGGTGGCGATGAGCGGTATTGTGCACGTCACTTTTTTACATATGAAACTGCTATTGCGGGTGTGGGACATTGTGTGACGACCTATGTTGATGATGGCAGTCCGTTGCCTTCATTTGAAGGTGAACCTTTTGCAGTGCCATTAGTTGATGAACTGCAAGAAACGGCAGATGCTTATTGGGATTCATTAAACGAAGACAATCGCGTGTCGATGCTGGTAAAGTTCATAGATCGTGAGTCGGGGGTATCAGAACAGGTCATAGTCAATAAGTATGCTTAAATGATGGCTGTGTTTTTGTTGATGCGGGCCTCCGTGCCTGCCTTTTCGTATTTCTGGCTCTTAAGGAAGTGATCATGTCCCAATGGCATGAAGACGATGCATTTTGGAATGCGTTTTATCCGGTTATGTTTTCCGATGCGCGTTGGGCGGTTGCTGAGGCCGAAGTGCAGTCTGGTATGTCCTTGTTGGGGGCCATTGAGCCTTTGGATATATTGGACTTTTGTTGTGGGCCTGGTCGCCATACTCTTGCGATGGCCAAATTTGGGCATCGCGTTTTGGGTGTGGACCGTATGGCGTCTTATTTAGAAATTGGACGCCAAAAGGCCAAAGAGGTTGGCGTAGATGTGGTTTTTGAACGTGGAGATGTTCGTTCGTTTCGAAAACCAGAATCTTTCGATTGTGCGGTGAGTTTGTTTACGTCGTTCGGGTATTTTGATGATCCTGCCGACGATATTACATTGCTTGAAAATGTGTATGCTTCTTTGCGACCGGGTGGCAAGGTATTGATGGATATGTCGGGCCAAGAAATCATCGCAAA
>JABIFK010000632.1 GCA_018650745.1 Candidatus Latescibacterota bacterium
CATCGCGCATCGCATTCACCCCCTCGTCGTCCATAACGGCTCCACTCAACCGCGTAACGGGTCCCGCAGCGTTGATAATCGTACGTACCCCCAACAACTCAAACACATTGGCCATATTGATCTCCTAAATAAACGAAACACCGAGCAGTCACGTAGGCTGACCCTACGAAATCTATTGATCCACTTTCATGAGGAAACTCTCCATAGTTTTTCACCACAGACACACGCTCTGCAATACGTATCAAGGTCCGTGAACTTTCAAGCCCCTCATGAATGTCAACACGCTGAAACTCTGCCTCACCAATCCGCGAAAAATTCTTTAAATGCGACAGCCGCGTGGCCACGCGTTTGCTAGCGTCCTCTATGACTTGCTTCGGGTTATCGGTCAATAATTTTCGCCAATATCACAGGCAAAGTGCACGCTGTCAAGCGAAACCTCCCAGTCGGAAATCCACTTGCCCGAACATGCTTTGTGCTTTAATTTGGCACGTCGGAAAAACAAACAGACGCAAAACAGCAATTCCCCTATCCCAACTCTCGAATTTTTTGCACGATTCACGTTTACTATATTGTTATCTCACTTTCTTTCAAAGGTTATGTATGCAAATTCTCGAAGCAGTTCCAAATCGATTTCAAGGCATCGAAATAGATGCTGAGGCTCTCCCTACTGATCCCGTAGCCTTTCAAGGACGCTTGGCTGCCTCGCTAAAAGAATGGACAAACGAAGGCCTGAAAGTGGCTTGGCTTACTGTCCCAATCGAAAAAGCAGCCCTCATTCACATCGCAACCGAAGCAGGTTTTGATTTTCACCATACAGGTGAAAATTATCTGCTCCTCACAAAACGCCTTGAAGACGGTGCCCTCATCCCAGAATATGCCACACATTACATCGGTGCTGGCGGTGTGGTCATCAACGACAAAGACGAACTTCTTGTGGTAAGCGAACTGCACCGGCGTTCAGAATCACCCTATTACAAACTGCCAGGTGGCGCACTCCACGCAGGCGAACATATTGCCACTTGCGTGGAACGCGAAATTTTGGAAGAAACAGGCGTGCGTGCCAAATTTGAAACATTGGTATGTTTCCGGCATTGGCATGGATATCGATACGAAAAATCTGACATTTATTTTGTGTGCAGGCTCTCGCCGTTGAGCGCCGAGATCACCATTCAAGCAGAGGAAATTGAAGAATGTATTTGGTTGCCTGTGCAAGATTATTTGGCCAGTGAAAGTGTGAGCATATTCAACAAGCACATTGTCAAAGCCGCCATAGAAAGCCCCGGTGTTACCCACATGGAAATTGAAGGGTATTCGACACCCGACAGGCACGAGATATTTATGCCAAGTGGTATGGAACCTGTAAAATAAAAGATCTCAGACAATCGCTTGTCCAACAGAAATGCCATTCTCAGTCTCAAAGGAATGACCATGAGCCAAGACGGTCTCTCTCAGCATCACCTCGACCTGTTGCGCCAATACGACACGCCCACCATTTGCAATGTGATTGAAGTTTTCGATGTGCGACCTCGAAATGTGGGTTATATGGACACGCGGATCAAAGCGTGTTATCCCGAACTTCCGCCACTGGTCGGATATGCGGCCACAGCAACCTATCGCTCAGATGCCCCGCCACGTGATGGCGATGTCTACAGTACCTTAGACCAACAGGTGGCGGCCTTTGATGAAATACCCGGACCACCTATTGTCGTGTTTCAAGATTTGGATGATCCTGCGGTGGCGGCATCTTTTGGTGAAGTCATGTGTACGACCTATCAAACATTTGGTGCTGTGGGACTCATTACCAGTGGTGCGGCGCGAGACCTGGAACAAGTGAGCCATATGGGTTTTCCTGCCTTTAGCAATGGGGCGATCTGCTCACATGGCTACGGGCATATTGAAGCGGTTCATATTCCGATTCGCGTGGGTGGCATGACAGTGTTGCCGGGAGATTTATTGCACGGAGATTGTAATGGCGTGACGAATGTGCCAAACGAAATTGCTGCGGACGTGGCAGACTTGTGTGCGGACTATGTGGCAGCCGAAGATATTGTGCTGGACTATTTAAAATCGGAAAATCCAACACCGCATGGGTTGGCGGAGGCAAGGGATGCGTGTGCGCGGGAGTTTGAGAGCTTGAAAGAACGGGTGATGAAATAAGCACGTTTTTTGCCTTTCCCGACACACTTCCATTGCAACAATCAAAAAGGAAGTAAACTATGAAAGCTGGTGTCTGTAGTTATTGTTTTAATGCAATGCTCACAAAAAATGAGATTACACTGATGGAGATTGTTTCGTTTGTGGGGAAAGAAACGGAGGCGGATTGTTTTGAACCATTGACGCGATTTTGGGATGATAAGCGGGATGAGTTTGAACAGGCGCGCGAGTTGGCGGATTTGGCCAAGGACGTTGGCATTGAAATTTCATGTTATGCGCAAGATAACAATTTCCATCTTTACGATGAGGCAATGAATCGTAAGGGAATCGAAGAGAGCATCCGGCGTCTGGAAACTGCGAAAATTCTAGGCACCGATACCGTGCGCCTTGATCCGCGCACCTCTTTGCCAGAGTCACCCGATGATGTAGATGTAGATGATCTGATAGAACGTATGGCCAAAAGCTTGGCGGAAGTAGCTGATGCGGCATTGGCCATGAATATTCAAATTGGACTTGAAAACCACGGACGCCTTTTGGGCCGCATAGGCACCACAAAACGTATTATCGATCTTGTAAACCGACCCAACTTTGGCATCAACCTCGATTTTACCAATTTTCGGCACGTATTTGGTGAAGACCATATTGAGGCCGCAAAATTATTCGCGCCCCAAACACGGCACGTGCATGCCAAAGACTTTTACAAACGGGCCGACAAACCCGATGGGAGTGGCTGGAATGAAATTCCC
>JABIFK010000635.1 GCA_018650745.1 Candidatus Latescibacterota bacterium
AACAGGGCCGGGGCCGTTTCAGATAGGGATTAATGATGCCGCAAAAGAGACATTTCTGACACTTGCAAATCGGCTTATCACTCATAAATGAATCCAAAGGTTGGGAGCAGGTTATATGAAAAGCTTTGAAAAATCTAAACAACTCATTGCTGAAGCCTCACAGTATTTGCCCGGGGGAGTAAACAGCAATTTTCGGTTGGGTGTGGTTCCTACACCCTTGGTTTTTGAACGGGGTGAGGGACCTTATTTATATGATGTGGATGGCAATCAGTTGATTGACTATTACTTGGGAATGGGGCCCATGATTTTGGGACACAGCCCGGAACCGGTGTTGTCTGCTGTTGTGGAGCAGCTTAAATCTGGCATTTTGTACGCCGGGCAAACTGTTATTGAAAAAGAGGCTGCCAAATTGGTGTGCCAAATGGTACCGTGTGCTGAGCGTGTTAGGTTTAGCTGTGCGGGTAGTGAGGTGGTGCAAGCGGCTTGGCGGGTGGCCAGAGCTGCTACGGGGCGGTCGACAGTTATCAAATTTGAAGGCCATTATCACGGCTGGTTGGACAGTGTCTTGTGGAGTGTTGCACCGCCACCTGAGCAATATGGATCGTATGAATCACCCACGCCCATTTCTGCCAGTGCGGGGCAGGATTTGATTGCTGGGCAGCATACCGAAGTGCTTCCTTGGAACAATTTGGAACTTTTGAAAACGCGGCTGGAACGCGGTGATGTTGCTGCTGTTATTATGGAACCCGTTATGTGCAATACCAGCACGATCTTTCCTGCCGAAGGGTATTTGGAAGGCGTTCGTGAGGTTTGTACGGATACGGGAACCTTGCTCATTTTTGATGAAGTGATCACGGGATTTCGCGTGGCTCCTGGTGGGGCGCAACAACACTTTGGTGTGACGCCTGATTTGGCAACGTTTGGCAAAGCCATTGCCAATGGGTTTCCTGTTTCGTGTTTGGCTGGACGAGGTGATGTGATGGATTTGTTTGCAGATCGTGTGATGCACGGCGGCACGTACAATGCCCAACCCGCGTCAATGGCTGCGGTGATTGCTACGTTGACGGAGCTGGCCAAAGAAGATACGGTTGATCTTTTGATCAAACAGGGGACGCGATTGATGCAAGGTATGGAGAGTGTACTTAAAGATGCAAATATTCAAGCCCGTGTTGCGGGTTTTCCTCAGATCTTCCATGTTGGATTTGGCGTCGATTCAGATGTGACCGATTACCGCAGTGCACTTCAGGCTGATCGGGAACGGTATATCAGGTTTACAGAAGCACTTCACCACCACGGTGTGCGCGCTTTGGAGCGAGGGGCTTGGTTTTTATCGACAGCTCATACAGATGAGGTGATCGATGCAACAATTGAAGCTGTTTCGGCTGTGGCGAAAGAGATATAACCCGATGGAGACCCATTGCGCGCAGAGCGCTTGGTCTGTTTGGCTGATCACGATTACAAACTTGAACCGAATGTTCATTTTTTACCCGATATGAAGTGGATCATCTTTCGATCTAATATGCACGGTGCGTCTCACGTGTATGCCGTGAAAATAGAAAAGAACGCTTGAATTACATATTATGAGTCATGAAAGGATCACCTATGGCAGCAGAGCAACCGAATATTATTCTTATCATCACAGATCAACAACGATACGATACCATTGCCGAATTGGGCTTTCCGCATATGGAAACACCCCACTTAGATCGACTTGTTCGTGAAGGGGTATCGTTTGATAAGTGTTTTATTAATGCACCGTCTTGTGCGCCTGCTCGGGCAAGTTTGTTTACCGGATATTATCCGCACACCACGGGCATTTATAAAAATGCAGATCGGTGGACCAAGACTTGGGTGGAGCAATTGGCCGATTCGGGATATCACTGTGTGAATGTGGGTAAGATGCACACCTTCCCGTTTGAAACGCCCGCAGGTTTTCATGAGCGATATGTGGTGGAGAACAAAGATCGGTATTTGGAAGGGCGTTATTATTTTGATGAGTGGGACAAGGCGTTGGCTGCAAAAGGGATCGTTAAGCAGCAACGGGTGTTGTATCGGAAACGAGAGGATTACAATACTGCTTTGGGGGCATTTGAATGGGAATTGCCCGAAGACACACATTCGGATGTGTTTGTGGGAGATACGGCCACGTGGTGGTTGGACACGTATCCTAAAACGCAACCTTTGTTTATGGAGATCGGCTTTCCGGGGCCGCATCCACCTTATGATCCAACGCCTGAATATGCCAAAAAGTATATGGACAAAGACTTGCCCATTGATGAGGTGACAGAGGAAGATTTGGAGGGGCAACCGCCACCCTTTAAAGCGATGCGCCAACACAACTGTGATGTGGATCATGATTCGGTGGTACATCAACTCAACCCAACGCCAGAGCAACGCCATAAACAAAGGGCTTATTACTTGGCCAATGTGTCTATGATAGATCAAAAGGTGGGAGAGGTTTTGGAGGCGTTAGATCGCAATGGATACTTGGATAATTCTGTGGTGATCTTTATGTCTGATCATGGTGATTGTTTGACCGATCATGGTCATTCGCAAAAGTGGACCATGTACGATACGATTACCCGTGTGCCGACAATCGTGTGGTCACCTGGGCAATTTGAAGGCGGGCGCAAAGTGGATGGCTTGTGTCAACTAT
>JABIFK010000637.1 GCA_018650745.1 Candidatus Latescibacterota bacterium
CAATGAGAACGCCATCCCAAGTAAACAGCAAACCCAATCTGAGAAAGATGAGCATCGCAATTAAAAAAACAATGCTTAGGCTTATCAACCGAATGATGGATAAGCGGCCAATAAGGGAACCATAGATAAATGCGACAGTGCTGACAACAAGAGCTGTTCCCACATACATGTACGCCAAATATTCATGCCCAAAACGCGACAGAAAGAGGGTATCTGCTGTCGTTCGGGCGACCAATGCTGCCGAAGTCACACACATAAAAGCGAGCGTGACGAAGACAAAGCGTTTTTTCTCAACGGGAGAGAGGTCAAGTAGGAGCAATTTAGTACTCTTTGTTGGGCAGATGAAAGATCTATTTCGAGCAGCAGTAATATAGGTGGGCCCAAGCCCGGTGTCAACTGCCCCTACAGATGAGGTGCAGGTCTTGACTTAAAAAAAACAAAGGCTTATGTTATCCATTATCTGGTGTCTGTTGCCTTCAGAGAACCCCCCGTTCTCATCACTCCGCACGGTCGTACCCCTTCGATTGTGAGTGAGTAAGTTGGTGGGCAAACAGACTTTTTCTTTATTTTTCCTAACAATTAAAAACGATGCGTTGCACGCTATTTGTTGTGTGTTGCTGTGTTGAGGACTAATATGTTGAAACGGTATTGGGTCATTATTGTGGTCACTTTTGTGGTGTGCCTGGGTGTTCCGAATTGGGTCTACGGGCAGAGTTCAGACTTGGTTATATCTCAAGGTCCAATTGGGCCTGCGCAGGTCATACGGTCCCAGATTGACACCGTTCAAGTGACGATCAAAAATGCAGGCACAGATACCATACGCACAGCCTTTGACATTCGGGTGTATTTGAGTTTGGATGCAGTGGTAAATGCTGGTGATCGTACTGTTGGAAACGAAGCGCTTGCGCCACCTATTGCGCCAAATGACTCAGTCACTGTCAATGTCCCTGTGGAGGTGTCAGCATTGTTGGCCTTAGGGGCTTATCAGTGGCTTGCTCAAGTTGATGTGTCTGGTTTGGTGGGGGAAGGGGATGAAACGAATAATCTCGGCGTGGGTAATGTTGTGCAAGTGGTTGCCCCGCCCGCTGATTTGTTCGTGCTGACGGGACCTTCAGGGGCTACTGAGGTCAATTTAAATGGCAATTATACTGTCACAATCGATTTTAAGAACCAAGGTTCTGGCCCGACACAGAATGTATTTGATGTTGTGGTGTATTTAAGCGCAGATACTTTGCACGATAGCACCGATGTCGAGGTTGGGCGTTCGACTATTAGCGATAAAATTTTCGAAAATACAACACGCACATTGCAGTTATCGGCGGTGGTTCCTCAAACGCATCCCAAAGGGAGTTTTCGATGGTTAGCTGTTGTTGATGCTGCCAATTCTGAAGGTGAATCTGATGAAAACAACAATGTTGGCATAGGGAATGTGACAGATGTTGTTGAGAAGCTCGCCGACTTGGTGGTTTCTGTCTCTCCAAGTGGCCCCAATGGTGTTTTTCGGCGGGGTGCGTATACGGTAACCACAGAAATTAAGAACCAAGGGACCGGTAGCAATCTCAGCGATTTTGATGTCGTCATTTTTCTGAGTGAAGATCTCATTGTTGGCAACAGCGATGATGTGCGTGTTGGGGATGTGGCGGTTAGCAGTGTGTTAGGCGTTGATTCTACCCGAGCGGTCGATGTGAGGGTAACGATACCTGCGTTGCAAGGATATAGGTCTTATCAGTGGGTTGCAGTTGTGGATGATGTTGGTTTTGTTCCCGAATTAAATGAGACGAATAATTCGCTCATTGGACTTGCTGTGTCTGTTGTACCCTCTCCTTCTGATCTCGTCATTGAAAATGTCATCAGTTCGACACCCGTTGAACGGGGCAATGTTTACAATGTGAGTTTGGATGTGGTGAATATCGGCGATGGTCTTACCACTGGAGCTTTCCAAGTCTCTTTGTTCATGACTGCTGATGATTCGGTGGGAAATGCAGATGATATTCGTGTGGGTAATACGACCCTAACAGATATCCTAAGTCCCAATGACCGGAAAGCACTGACCCTTTCCATAACAATCCCGTCCCTGCAAGCCGTTGGTACTTATAAATTGTTTGCGTTGGCCGATGCAGGACGCATTGAAACAGAAACAGATGAAACAAATAATGCGACTTTTTCGAGTGTCCCAATAGATGTCGTACCCTCACCACCCGACTTGTTGTTTGTTACAGATCCTGCAGGAAAGGAACGGGTTTTTCGAGGTGTTGTTGATACTGTAAATGTGCAAGTTCGGAATCAAGGGATTGGGGATGCCAACGGAACGTTTGACGTCTTTGTTTTTTTGAGCATTGACGGCCAGCCTGACAGTTTAGATGTGCAAGTGGGCGCTTGGCCAGTTTCGCAATCGATTTTGGCAGGACAAACCCTTGATGTGGCAATCCCCATTGTTATACCCACAGAACAACCTTTAGGCGCTTATCGGTGGTGGGCAAGATTAGATGCAAATAAAGCTTTGAATGAATCTGATGAGACCAATAATGATCGAGTAGGTGTTGCGGTTTCGGTTGTGCATTTTCCACCAGATGTGACCATTTTTGATGAGATTATTACACCAGCGCAGGTTGCTAGAGGGGGGATTTATCAGATTTCTGTCCCCGTTAGAAATGTGGGTACGGGGCCTGCTACTTTGGGTTTTCAAGTGGAAGTGTTTCTGAGTGAAGATGAACATTTGACTGAAGTTGATGTTTTGGCCGGTGGGCGGAAGTTTGCCGAGAGTTTTGGTGCTGGAGCAGAAGAGATTACTCTTGTTTCTGTGAGTATACCCATTGACTTGCCTGTTGCCAGTTATCGTTGGATCGCTCGTGTTGCTGTTGTAGGATTACAAGACGAGTCTGATGTTGGCAATAATGTACGTTTGGGAAGTACTGTTGTATTTCCTGTAATGGTGGTTGAACCTATTTCGCTTGATTTTGGTTTGGTCCGCGTTGGTGAAACGCGTTCTTTAACGTTTGAGGTTTTGAACGGGGGGACTGCTCGTTTGTCATTCGAGATAGACGTCACAGATCCAGCTGTGAGTGTGAAACCCAAATCCGTTCAAGATCTTCCCCCAGGGGTTCCTTGGATTGTGATGGTTACGTATGCACCTGAAATCACGGGGACCCTAAGCGCAACTTTGGGTATCAATTCAAACGACCTGGATGGCGGGCAAGTTGTTGCTCTTTCTGGTCTAGGTGAGAGCCCAGAAGAAGATCGGATCTCATTGCAATTTGAATATGACGAGAACAAGCCCCTTAAAAATACATATAATACTTTTGGGCACGAAGAAGTCAAAATGTCTGTTGTGATGACCGATGTACCACAGTTACGCCAGGCAATTTTTACGGTGCATTATGACTCTTTAAACATGGTTTATGTTGACAGTTCTTGGATGCCCGACGGGTTGTTTTTGGCGGCAACAGCCTATTCTGCAAATCAAGTGTCTCCGGGGGTATTAGAATTACAAATTCAATCGCCCGACATTTTAGGGGGCGGCACCGGGCTTTTGGGGCAACTGACATTTCGGTCTACAAGTTCTTTTACGCCAGGAAATACTGCCGAAATAAGTGTGAGGAAGTTTCAGCCCCAAACGGCAGACACAGCTGCCGTGTCGACTGAAGTGATTGGTGTGGCAACTCTTGCTTATGATCTCGTGTGTTGGGCCGATATTCACGGGGATTCAGTGGTCGAAATTCGAGACTTTCTGACTTTTATCAATGCTTTTGATCGGGCTTCTGGTGATGTTGGGTGGGTGGGGGAGTTGGCAGAACTCCCCTCTCCACAAACCCCCTACCAACGTTTTGATGCCAATTCTGATGGTCGGGTCAATTTGTCAGACTTTTTGCTGTTTACTCAAGTTTTTGGTCAGCGTTGTTCTCGATAGTCTTACAAGAACAGGCATTTTACAAGAGGATAAAACTTAACCATGCTGAATGCTTTATTTAAAAAGCCGGGAATCCTAAATTGGGTTTCCGGTCTCTTGTTATGGACACTGATTGGTGGTTCTGCTTTCGGTCAACAGATTCGCTCAATTGCGGGTGATGGCACGTTTGGTTTTGCCGGTGATGGTGGGCAAGCTCCCCTGGGCAATCTTGCTGATCCTGTAGGTATTTATGTCGACAGTTTGGGCACTGTTTATGTGGCAGATACAAACAATCGCCGCATTCGGAAAATTGATACGAGTGGTGTGATTACCACTGTTGCTGGGAATGGAAACTTTGGGTTTGCTGGGGATGGGGGCCAAGCTATCGACGCCAGCTTGGCCGACCCTACCGATGTCTTTTTGGACGGGCAAGGAAATATTCTTGTTGCAGATACAAACAATCAGCGCATCCGAAAAATTGACCCATCAGGCGTTATCACCACGCTTGTTGGTGATGGCAACTCAGGTTTCTCTGGCGATGGTGGGCAAGCCACGGTTGCGCGTGTCAATTTCCCTACGGGGCTTTTCGTAGATGCGGTTGGCAGCATATTTTTTGCTGACCGTGAAAATCACAGGATTCGAAAAGTTGATGCATCAGGTGTGATAACTACGGTCGCGGGCAATGGCATATTTGGCTCTTCTGGCGATGGTGGGCAAGCAACCGCTGCAAATTTAGCATTTCCCACTGGCGTATTTGTTGACGGATCTGGGAATGTGTTTATTGCCGATCGTTTTAATCATAAGGTTCGAAAAGTTGATACCCTTGGCGTAATAACGACTGTTGCTGGCAATGGAGCATTCGGGTTTTTTGGCGATGGTGGGCAAGCAACTACGGCCAATTTGGCCTTTCCCTCAGATGTCCACGTTGATACTTCTGGTAATATTTATATTGCTGATCGTGACAATCATCGCGTTCGAAAGGTTACTGCCTCGGGTGTGATAACGACTGTCGCTGGTGATGGTACACCTGCATTCGGGGGAGATGGCGCAGCGGCTACGCTCGCAAACCTCAATCGGCCAAGTGGGATTTGGGCCAATGCCTTGGGAGCGATTTGGGTAGCTGATACCAACAATCGGCGCATCAGAAAAGTGGTTGCCCCCTTGCACCTTTCTTCCCCTGCCGTTGGGAGTGTCGGGCAAATTTCAGTATTGCCTAGTGGTGAAATACCTGTCATGCACGTGGGACTCAGTGGGGATGGGGTTACCACACTTACTCAAATACAATTGACTATTTCTGATTTGTCGAGTCCAACAGGATTGGATGCAAATGATTTTTCTGCACTGCGTTTATATACAAGTGTTGATTCAGTTTTGGATGCTGGAGATTTAGAAGTTGCTTCATTGCCAATTGTACCTATCGGCAGTGTTGCCACGTTAATCCCAACCGGCATTGTTACACCTGCCTCAGAAACCGAACACTTTTTTATCGTTACAGCCGTATTGAGTTCTCAGGCTGTTGATGGGCATGCTTTTCGGGTTGGTTTTGATAGGGGGGGGGTGACGACCTCGTTGGCCGACTTTGGGAATGCTA
>JABIFK010000639.1 GCA_018650745.1 Candidatus Latescibacterota bacterium
GGGGCTGCGGGCTGTTCTGTATTCGGCTGTGTAGGTTCTTGCGTAGCTTCCTCTGTTGGTTGCTCTGTTGATTCGTTGCGTTGTTCTATTTTGGGGGAGGGGGCAATATTTCGTCCAGGAAGTAAATAACCTGTTTGCCAGAGGAGACCCGCCACCAAGAAGCCTGTGATGAAAACCCAAAAACTAATGTTTAGGACTTTTGATGTAATATCAGGTTCTAATTCTTCTTCTGAGGCTGCTTCGCCATCTGTGGTTAGTCCGCTGGGCAAGCGTTCTTTAATCATTTGAATATAAGGTGCTGCTTGCTCTCGCGTTTGTTTCCAGCTTTGTTCCATTTGCCGCTTTGTGCGATTGTAGAAACGAACGAGAGCGGGGCCACTTTCGTCTTCTGAATGTGTGCCGTATGTATAATAGGAATAGTAGCGAAGGTCTTTGAAATCTTCGCTTACATCCGCTCGCAGGCCATTGATGACAACGCCAAGGGTTGCAACACCCACGTTGTCTAATTGTAATTTCGCACGACGTAAGGCGCTGCGAGAAACATTACCAATTTTGTAAACCAAAAGCACACCGTCCACCTTGGTCCCCAAAACAGTTGCATCTGTCGCTTGCAGAACTGGGGGGGCATCTACGATAACAACGTCGTAGGCTTCTTTGGCTTCTTGCAAAAATTCGGTCATGCGTCGTGAATCTGTGATTTCAGCTGGGTTGGGAGGCAACACACCGCAAGTGATGATGTTGAGATTGTCCATCCCCGCAGTCATCATGATATCGTCCATCCCCAAACCACCAACCATAATATCTGTGACGGTGCGCACCACTTCGCGCCATGTGTAATTGCCCAAGATCACGTCGGTAATACCTGGCTCACGTTCGAGGCCAAAAATACGATTGATTGTTGGGCGGCGCAAGTCACCGTCAACCAACAAGACACGATTGCCTGCTTGGGCCAATGTGACGGCGAGGTTTGCGGAGGTGGTACTTTTACCTTCTTGGTGTGATGAACTGGTTAAACAGATGACTTTGGCACCCTTTTCGAGGTTGGCAAATTGAATGTTGGTTCGAAGGGCGCGATAACTTTCTGCCAGTGTGGATTGGGGTTCAAAGTGTGTCGATAACCGGAGCCTTCTTTCTACAAATTCAATGTCAACAGGGCCGCCTGTTCGGGTCTCCATGGCTTCCTGCATGCTTTCGATATCCATCTGTGGGATAATCCCTACAACGGGCACTTCGAGATATTCCTCTACGTCTTCAATGGTGCCAATGGACGTATCGAGTGTTTCGGCAATAAATGCTGCGACAACACCAATGATGAGCCCTAAGAGTGCACCCACACCCGCAATGGCTCTTGGTGTGGATGGGTTAATGGGTGAGCGAGGCAAAAGGGCAGGCTGCAAAATCGTGATCTCGTTGACTTCTTCTGACTGATCAATCAATGATTGTTGATATTGCTCTTCAATGTTTTCAAGGAGAGTACCTTGAATATCAACACCGCGATAGAGTCCTTCGAGCTCGATGCCCAGAGAGGGGAGCTGTTTGAAACGTTTGGCCAAGGTATCAACTTCGGTCGTTTGAAGGGTGAGGCGTTTTTCCAATACATTTCGCTGTGCTTTGAGGGCATCTTGCATTTCGCCCATTGTGATGCGCTTCTGTGTGTCTAAATTTTCAACGGAAGGGTGTCGCTCTGTATAATTGACGAGCATTTGGTTGCGCGTTTGGTTCAGGTTTTGCAGCTTTTTAAGACGTTCGGCAAAACGGGGGCCGCCTTCTTCTGGTGGGAAACTGATCAAATCACCTTCGTTGACATTGTCACCATCGGCGAGGAGTTTTTCAAGACTGTCTTGAAGAATTCTGAGGCTCTCTTGGCGTTCTCTGGCACGACGTAAGTCGTTCAAAACCTGACCGGTTGCTGCAGATATCGATATAATTTGTGTTTCTTCTTGGAATTCTTTCAGTTTGCGTTGTGCATCGTCAAAGTTGGTTTGCACACGTTTGCGCTGCTTGCTGATAAATTCCCGGGCATTGAGTAAACGAGCATTGCGCACTTCGTGATTGTAGTCTTTGTATACTTCTGCGACTGTGTTTGCAAGGTTACGTGCGTGATATCTGTCTTCATCTGTAATAGATATGGCGATGATGTTGGTGAGGCCTTCTGCTTGGGTGATAATTTTTCCACGCAATAAATTAATAGCGTTAATGCGGTCTTCTTCTGTAGCTGTTAAAGGGTCGAGCATGCCAATTGCACGGGCGATGCGTTCAACGACCTCATAACTTCTGATGACGGCTTGCTGTGTTGCTAAGTCATCTGAACCCGATAGGGCAAAGGTATAGGCTTCTTCGGCAGATTGGGCGCGTTCGTATTGGATTTTGCCTTCTGCTCTAAATTTGGGAATGGGCTTTGAATAATAGGCCGTGGCAAAACTGGTAAGCCCCAACATCACTGTAGCAAAAAGGATGTAGAGCTTGCGTTTGCGAACGATGCGCCAGTAGTCGCGTAGTGTTACATCGTATTGGGCCATAATTCAAGCTGCTTTAGAAAGAAGTTTGAGCGACCGTCTTTGAGTCTGGTCGCTTGTTTAGTGGGTAGAAACTTTTCTTAACGTTGAGCGTCTTGGGCTTTTTTCTTCAGGTTCCGCTGTACTTGTTCTAAAATACTTTTTTCAGTATTTAGATCTCGGGTGGTTCTTTGAGGAAGGCCCGTTGTTAATGTCTGACCAGCAGCGCTTGTAGTCAAGTTGGTTGCGGTGGGGTCTTGTGAACCAGGTAAGGTCCAATCGTATCCACTAAGTGACACCGCCGGCCCAGTGGTGAGCAGGCCACCAAAGTTGATGAGTGGGCTAATTTCTGCTAAGAATTCGCTGAAGTCATACATATAGGCTTGTGGTACAACCACAATATCGCCGTCCAAAAGAAATACATTTTGTGACAAGTCACCTTTGAGGATTTCGTTGGCATTGACTGTTATAATTTCAGGGTTGTTGCGGTCAAGGTTGGTGCGAATGATACGAATTCGGTTTGCAGCAGCTTGGGTGGTGAAGCCATTTGCAGCTGAAATGGCTTCGAGCATGGTGCTTTGGTTGGACAAATTGGCAATGCCGGGTTCAGAAACTTCTCCTAAAACAGCGACACGGCGATCTGATTGTTGTGTGCCTGTAATTTGTAGCACGTCGCCATCTTGTAAAATGACGTTTTCGCGTGTGTCACCAATTGTGATTGCGTTTTGCAGGTTGATTTGGTAAGTCTTGTTTTGTCTAGTTAGTTTTGCTTGGTCGAGTCGTGCGTCTGGAGCAGGGCCACCCGCTTGCATGATCAATTCTAATGCGGTGCGACGACCTTCCAAAGGATATATACCGGGTCCAATACGCGCGGTTCCAACACTCGAACCTACATTTAGGTTGATTGCGCCAAAAACTGAAGCGCTGCGGCTGTTATAGTCTTGAATAAAGACTTGAATTTGGGGGGACCGAATGTACATCTCCAATTGTTCTTTTAATAATTTGGTGGCTTCTGACAAGGTTCGGTTGCGAACAGATATGGCGGTGAGAATCGAGAATGAAATTGTGCCGTCGGGTTGAACTCTGACGCGTTCCGTGTTGCGATCGATGCCTTCTACAGTAATGACCTCAAGAATGTCACCGGGGCCCAGTTTGTACTCTGGAAAACCCTCAATGAGTTTGAAGGGCAACAGTTCTGGAGATGTGGGAATGGTATCACCTTTGGAGTCAACAAAGATGGGAAGGTCATAATAAGATGAGGCACTGGATTGGGCTTGGATTGCTAAGGGGGAGAGCAATTGCCAAGCCCATCCAGTTGCCAGGGCCAGAAACATGAGGAGGACTGGCGTATATGGGTTGGGTGATGTTGGTTTATTTGTTGTCATTGATGGTCTCTTGTTTAGTTTGGTTTTGTTTCTGTTCTAATTTTACGCAAAATGAACCTGAAAGTCAACAAAAATAAACAAAAATAAACAAACTCATAAAGTATTGTATTATATGGAAATGTGATTCAGAATGATTGGTTTGGATGTTGAAATAGAAAAAAATGAACAAATTTGGAGGAATTATTGAACTTGTGCGGGGTCAGTTTTGAACTCGGAAGGGTTCGCGTTTTGGTTTTTGAGCAGAGAATCTTGGGAGGCTTCTGCGATCTTGCGCAGTTTTGCATCGAATTGTTCGCGAGATCGCTCTATTCGAGTGATTGCGACTTGGCGATCCATTTGTTGTCCCACTTTATATCCTAAGATCGCTGTGGCTGCACTTCCCAAAATGAAAGTAGACCAAAATGCGATGCGACCTTTGGTGTGGCCGGTGCTGGATCTGGTGAGATGGGTTGGGGCAATTTGATCTTGGAGCAAAGCACCGCTCAAAAAACTAAGGCTTACGCCAAGTAGGCCAATGTTGGTTAGCATATTTCGACGATGGTTGCTGCGGTGATTGACTCTTATTTCTTCATTGGAGATGAGTTTGTTTTGGTAGTCAAGGGTTCCCGATACTTTGACTTGAACAACATCTTTCCAAGCGACTGTGGTGCCAAAACGGGCAACTTCTACGGGGCTCTTGGCTTTTGTTTGTTTGGGGGTTCGAATGACAATAGATCCTTGGTCCAAATAAACAGCTCGCCCAGAATAGACAGTGCCGTCCCTCATGATCAGTTTTACACCGTCACCTACCCGAAGTTTGACGGGATAAGGCTTGGCGATCACGACATAGGACGTGCACGAAACCACAGGCAAAACGACAATGAGCAAGAGACAGGTGAAAAAAAAGAATTTTGAGGATGTAATATGTTTAATCTTCATTGTGAACGTGTACCCATTAGACGATAAATAAGCTTGAATACTTGGAGGGTACCCAATCCTATCAGTTGAATGATTCGATACGGATATGAAAGCCATCGAAACCGACCTGAAAGGCCCGAAATTTGTTGCATGGCTTTGGGGGTGGGGAACGCAAATGCTATAAGATACTTGAGCCGGTCGATTCTTTTGGGAAATTGCTCACTCATTACGAGTGGTTCTAGTATCTGGAAACGACCTGGTTGTGGTGAAGTACATAGTATTTTACGCCTGATTGCACCAATAGGGAAGGACTTTTGCAAATTATGGGCCGGATAGGGCAATTTTGCGTTCAAAAGGTTCTGTATAGCGTGAAGTGTCAGCGCAAGAATTCGAGTGGTATTGTATTGTTCGCTGCGCTTTTCTACATGGTGCCATGAGCCGTTTTGGCAAGCCAACTTAACACAGTGTAAAATGTCGATGAGCCAAATTTTGCGTTCATAACCATGTTTTAATGCATGCACGCTGAGGGTTAAAATCTGATCGGACAAATTGAGCATATAAAGGTTGGAGAGGTCTGGAAATGGTATTGCGTCTTGCCATAAATCTGCTAAGTTGATGGGAACTGCCAACCTGCGTTGTAGGATTCGGTCAGAATGAAACGGATCTGTGTGTATGTCGAATACCACTCCGTCTTTACAATAGATGTCTGGGTATTGAGTGGGGGAGGCGTAACCAAGAGTATACATACACGTATTAAGGGCAGAAAGGTGTTCGGGATCTGCTACAAGTAAGTCGATATCTGTCATTGGGCGAAGAGCTGGGTTGTGATAAATGCTGTGTATGAGTGCCGGTCCCTTCAGGACGAGTAATGGAATTTGGGGGGAGAGGTTTTGTCTCAAACCTTCTAAGGCTTTGAGACCTCGCAAATTTTTAGATAACGTGCGATAATACGTGCGTTTGAATTTCTTGTTATATTTGTCTGGAATGAACGGTGTCAGGTCAAACCCATCTATTGCTCGATAAATAAGTGAACGAAGGCCGTGCCTTTGCGCCGAGTAATAGAGCGCAGAATGATCCTCAAAATGTTGAAGCTGTTCAATGATGTCTGGGTCTATTTTTGTGTCGAGAGCGGCATTGCTCAAGGCAGTGGCCAAGTGTGATGTTGGTGTTTGCATAGTAGGTGAGTTCTTATGAAAAAAAGCATGCTTTATCCAGAAATTTTACCCACGCTTTATTGGGCGAGTCTTGTTCATTTGCTTATTGCTGTAGCTGGTGCCCCAATGACTCAAATGGGTGACCTGAACATGTTTAAGCTGTGGGCAATCAAAGCTTTTGATGTGGGCATTCATCAGGCATTTGTGGACCCCGAATTTAGATACGATTGGTTGCCGCTTTATCTTTATGTGAGTAAAACAATTGGCGTTGTGTATGACTTGTCTGGTTTGAGGGAAGCGTTTGGCCCGTGGAGTCGTGGGCTTTCTGTTTTATTAAAGTGCACGATGGTTGGTTTCCATATTGTCACGGCTTACTTCTTATATGCGGTTTGTCGTGTGGTAGGGCAAGATGAAAAGCAGGCAAATTTGTGTGCTCTATTGTTTGTGTGGCATCCCGGGATTCTGATTGCCACAGATTTGTATGGGTATCAGGATGCATTTCATACTGCTTTGCTTGCCGCAGCGCTGTTGGTTTTGCTAACGGATAAGAGGCGGCTGACTTATGTGTTGTGTGCGTTGGTTGCTCTGACCAAGCCCCAAGCAGTTATTTATTTGATTCCGTTTGCTTGTTTTGGTTTGCGAAATTATGGTTTTCGGTGGGCGTTGAACGCCGTGCCTTGGGTGATTGGGGTCTTTCTCTTCGTTTTGTCGCCCTTTTTAATATATGGCACGCTTTTTAGCGTGTTTGATATGTATTCTGGCATAACAAATGTTCACGAGTGGCTGACTGGGTGTGCCCACAATATTTGGTGGTTGGTTTCGCCTGTTCCACCGTTTGAAAGCGATCGATTGCCACTGCTCTTGGGGTTAAGTGGACTCCATTGGGGGTTGTTGTTGTTGTTTGCCATGTTGGTCAGTGGTCTTTGTTGGCGTCTTTTCAGGCAACCCAACAATACCGTTTTGTTGGAAACATGTGCTTTGCTTGGGTTTGGATTCTTTATGGTTGTTACCGAGATTCACGAGAATCATCACTATGCGTTGTTTGCTTTTTTAGCCCCAGTTGCTGCAATGCGGTTGCCCATGCGTTGGATCTATTCCGTTTTGAGTATCACCTTTGCTGTTGGTTTGATGACCACCAAGTGGTGGTTAGAAACAGATGATTTTTTTCAAATTGGTTTTTTGCGCGTTGAAACGCTCAACGCAGTTGTAAACGTCAGTGTGTTTGCTGTTTGGTTGGCATTGTTTTTTTCAAAACAGTTAGAAGTCAAAGAGCTGAAGGTAGACATAGAATCAGAGAAATGAGATCAGAGTTTGTAAACAACAGCGTGTTCATCTTCGTAGACTGGAGGCAACAAATTTGGGTCCCGTTTGAGACTGGCTAAAAAGTCGCGATCTTTTTTTAAACTGAAGATGAATTGAGCGTGAAAGTCTTTTTTTATTTGTGCGAGAGGGTCCGTTGCTTCGCCCTTTACAAGATCCAACCATTGATCATAAAGTTTGGCATCATAATAATAAAGGTAGTGCGGATCGAGTCCGACGATGTAACGGTTGTGTGTGTTGAAATGGTAAAGCAAAGGAAAGTCATCCCAATCGCCTGTAAACACAATCGCGTTTTCTTCAGAGGCCTCGCTCAGATATGTTGCAGCACCGGCATAAACCTCAGGTAAACGATCTACACTTCGATAGTCGACAATGTGATCTAAGGTATCCCACCCACAAAGTAAAATGATGAGTGTAACTGTTGATATGGTGAGTTTACCTTTGTGAGTAGACCAATTTCTTTTAAGGTCGTATTGAATCAGGTGGGGATTGAGCGCAAATGCAGAAAATAGGACGGCAAATACCGGCCAATATTCGACGAACCGACGCACATTCATGTACATACACAATATAATGGTCGAAAATATAAATAGGATGCGTGCCGAAGACGAGAGCGTTTTGGGCGTGAGGAAGAAGTAGGTTGCTGTTGCCAATGTGAGTGCCCAAGGAAGGAGGGCATTGCGAACGGCTGAGGACGACGCGTAGGGGTAATCTTCGTTGCCAGCGGTTACCACATCGGCAAATTCTATTTGTGTATACGACTTAAATAAGAAAACAATGTTGTGCGGGAAATAAGGATGGACAATCAAACCCAGCACAATACCGAGCCCACAATAGAGCAAAATTTGTGGGCGTTTTTTTTGTTCAAAAAGAGAGGCGCCAAATGCCGAACACGCAAGTACTGCAATCAGTGGAAATCCGCCATAGAACCAGACATAAAGTGCTGATATGAGAATAAACCACCGGTCTTTTTGCGCGAGTGCGAGGTAAGTTGCCAAGAGTAACATGCAAAGTGAAATGCTTGGGGCCCTAGCCATACTCAGCCGAAATAGAAAGGGCGCTGAAGATGCCAGAAGAATAAGGGTCCAAATTGAGGCGAAACGGATCTGATTTGATTGTAGGATAAGCAAAAAAAGGAGAATGGACAGTGTGCCAAAGACCACTCCATAAATTTTTGCACCCGTAATCAAATTTCCAAATGTGAAGGGTATTTGGATGATGTGGAATAAGAAATGGTCATCGGCAAAGTTGGTGGCGTAGATGGTGTAAACAAGGTGAGAGAACGTGTCGGGAATCCCATTTTGCCAGATAGATTTGCTAAACTGAATGTGAAAATATCCGTCCACACCTGTAAGGCCCGGTGTCAAGGTCAGTATCCAAGTAAACAGTGCGGCCGCAAGAACAGTGATTGCTGCATATTGTAAGCACACATGTTGAGGCTTAGTTGGCAAAACGTTCTACCCTTTCTATTGCTTCCAGCAGGTTGTTCATTGTCAACTCAAAAGAAGGCACAGACTCTACGATTTGGCCGAGCGTATCTAGAAGCTGAGGGTTTTGTGTTCGTTTATACGTTAACTTTAGGAGCTTCTGAAGGCTCTGAATGGGCGAAACTGGCAAGAGCGTCGTATCGTGTTCTAACTGGTAGTTGGGGAATATGATTGCGTCTATTGAACACGGTTGTTTCTGGGGGATGTTGTCAAAAGCTTGAGGAGATATGCAATGGCTGTTGTTTAGAAAGAGTGTCGTACGAGGTTGTTGGAGGTGATTTTGATCGTCCAATGCTTGGAATAAGCTGAGATCCGTTTTATTGCATAAAACGCGTGGAAACGCGTAAGCATTTGCCGTGTTGGGTTCAATGAGGGCCATCTCATCGGAGAGGAAACTGCCGCCACGCAATAGACAACCCAGCGTCAGGGTCGTTTTTCCTTTGCCCGAACGTCCTGGAAATAGGATGGTTTTGCCATTGCAAACAACCGCACCTGAATGAATGCCGATAAAGTGCATTTTGTCAAATGCGCTCCGAACCAATCTCAACTCAAGTAGGGAGATGCACTCATCAACTGAGGTATAACTTCTGGGTTTTTTGGCTTGGGGGAAAACATTTATCCTGCCATCAGCACTTTGGTTGATTTCAAAAGGTATGGGACTTGATTCTGGTGGTGTATGTGTTTTGAAACCTGCAAAAAGGTGGCGGAGTTTCTCTGAGATTTGTGGAGAATTTGTAGAAACTTTGTAGTGGGAGTCAGCAATGGCAAACTGCTGGTAATAGGTCATTGTGGTGGGGGTGTTTGTATGAGGCCGAGGGTTTTGAATTGCTCCAAAATATTTTCAACATCCTTTTGGGCGACATCTGCTGAAACGGTGTAGGTGCTTTCCAGCTCTTTGGCGATCTGTTTCGGGGCTAATGTGATGCGTTCCCAGACGAATTGTGCAGTTGGGTTGAGTGTGTGTACGGCATCTTGGGAGGGGTCGTAAAGAACGAGTTGACCCTCAATTTCTCGGGTGATGATGTCTTTGGTGAGTTCTGTTGGCATGATTAGTCAATATAAAACTATCTGGGTTCACCGTATTTACGTCCGTCATCACTGTCGCTGTCGCTGTTGCTGTTATCGTCATCGTTGTCGTTAGAATTGCCCGGTGGTGGCGGGTTATTGCCCAATTGACTGGGCGGGATACCACCGCCGCCACTGTCACTGTCATCGTCATCGGCATCTGCTTCAGACGACGAGGTGAGTAAAAAAACAGATTCAACCGCTGGAATTACATAAGGCAATAAGGCTGCGCCCTTGAGACCTTGTTTGATAAAGGATCGGCGAGATGATTCTGCTGGCTGGTTGTCTGCTTCGTCAGATTCGGACATGATGAGTGGCCTTGGTAAGGGATGTAAACATCAGTTCTCTAAACAGAAATATAGCAGTTTGAGTGGGGTACGTCAACTGCCTGGTTTCATGCCCATATCCTCTGGCGTGACCGTGTCTGTAATGTGCAAAATGGGGTGTTCTCGAAGGCGAATTTCTCGGTTGTCTTGCACTGGGCGACCTTCAATGTCAAACATGATCTGAATGGCGGGCCGCAAGGGTGAATCGTTGTCTGTGTCGACGACGCGCCCAACAATGCCAGAATTGAGTTTAACCATACTGCCAACGGGGAATGCCGATAACGTTTTGAGCAAGATGCGAACCACGCGTGGATCAAATTCTTGTTTGCGGGTTTGTAGGATTTCTTTCACGGCCTCAAATGGCAACATACCACGTCTGTCTGGGCGAGAACGCGTGAGACCCGCATAAATATCGGCCACACCAATGATTTTTGCGTATTCATGAATCAGGTTGCCCGTGAGACCTTGTGGATAACCCGAGCCATCTTCACGCTCGTGTTCTTGGTAGGCCACTTCAGACAACCATTGATAATCTGCACCCAATTGTTGAAGAATTGCGCGTCCTTTTGCGGGATGCTCGTGCAATAGGGCGATGTCGGTTTGCGTAAACTGGCCTTTGCTGAATAGATCTGGGGGGAGGGTAACCATCCCAACGTCGTGTAGAAAGGCCGACACGCCTAAGTCAATGAGTTGGTTGCGATTATAGGATAAACCTTGGCCAATTTTAATGGCATAAATTGCAACATTAACCGAGTGAAGCACAAC
>JABIFK010000641.1 GCA_018650745.1 Candidatus Latescibacterota bacterium
AACTCTCTTTGCCCGATCAACGCCTTGGTGTCATCAGTCAAAGCCACATGTAAACTCACAACATCTGAAGTCTCCAGCAATTCATCCAATTCAACAAAGCGCACGCCCAACCGTTCTGCACGTTCAGAGGAAGGATTAAATGTCCAAGCGATGACGTTCATGCCAATCGCACGCCCCAGTCGGGCCATTTCTGCCCCAATGTTACCCGCGCCAACGATGCCCAAAGTTTTCCCCTGCAACATCATATTGTCTTTTCTGGGCCATTGACCAGCCTTCATTTGGGCCGTGAAATATGCCGCGCGCTTCGAAATGGCAAACATCAAACCAAACATGTGCTCAGCAACCACAGGCGCAGTACGCCCGGGTTGATTACAGACCACCACACCATGCTTTCGCGCGGCTTCCAAATCAATCATGTCGGTGCCGATAGAGCAGGTCGTAATCATTTCTAAATGGGGCAATTGGCTAAACTCCGGTTCGCGCCAAGTGACCGCCCCACGTGTATTCATGATAATTTGCGCGTCTTTAACACGGGCAACTTTTTCTTCAAGAGATTGGGGTTGTGTATCATAAAGTGTAACCTTGCCATAAGGTTCCAACTTTTCCAAATGCGGTGACCCCGCTATTTGTACGGGTGCATCCCCCGGCACAACAATCCCTGCTTTGCCATCTGCCATCTACGACTCCTTTTTGAACAATTGCTTGTAAAGCCAACCTTATTTATATTCATACCTTCCAACAGAGAAGAAATCAATTTATTTATTGACCAAGGAGCTTCCATGGCAGCTTATGTACGGATAGGCCATCACAAAACAGTTGATGCATTTCGAGCACACCTGAAAGATCAAAATATTGATTTGCCATGTGATGACGAAATTCGAAAAGCCTTAGATTCCCCGCTCGCACAAACTGCAGAATACGGCGGGTTCAAAATTGGCAACCGATTTTGTATACACCCCATGGAGGGCTGGGACGCAGAATCAGATGGCAGCCCATCAGAGTACACCACGCGACGCTGGCACAATTTTGGTTTAAGTGGCGCAAAGTTAATTTGGGGCGGAGAAGCTGTTGCCGTTAGTCCAGAAGGCCGTGCAAACCCAAATCAACTCTACGTATCAGATGCCAGCAAACCAGGTATAGGCAAACTACGCGAAACCCTTCTTGCGGCACACAAAGAACACGTAGGAAACACTGACGATCTCTACATTGGCCTACAACTGACCCACTCTGGCCGATTCTGTCGACCATTTGACAAAGCGAAATTGGAACCCCAAACGGTATACCGTCACCCCATTCTCGACGGCAAATTTGGCATCACCGACGACAGTACTCTGTTATCCGACGATGATATCAAGGCCATTATCGCAGATTACCACAAAGCGGCTGACATGGCCGCAGACCTGGGATATCATTTTGTAGACATCAAACATTGCCACGGTTATCTGGGACACGAGTTCTTAAGTGCCTTTACTCGGCCTGGGCCTTATGGGGGTCCTTTTGAAAATAGAACGCGATTCTTGCGTGAGATTGTTGAAGGCATACGTGCCAAACACCCCAACCTACAAATTGGTGTTCGGCTCAGTGCTTTTGACTTTGTGCCCTATAAACCGGACCCAGACCAATCTGAGGGTAAAAAATTAGGACCCGGCATTCCTGAAGAGTTCGCAGAATACCTCCCTTATGAATATGGTTTTGGCACCAATGTTGACAATCCAATTGAAGCTCAGCTGTCTGAGACCTTTCGTTTCTTAGATCTGCTGCGTGAAATGAACATCACATTGGTGAACCTCTCTGCCGGTAGCCCCTATTACAATCCCCATATACAGCGCCCAGCTTATTACCCACCTTCCGATGGCTACCAACCGCCCGAAGATCCGTTGGTGGGGGTTGCGCGCCAGATAGCCATTGTGGCGCAAATCAAAAAAGCCTACCCTGATTTCCTCTTTGTAGGGTCGGCTTATTCGTATTTGCAGGAGTTCCTGCCCCACGTTTGCCAAAAGCTAGTTGGTGATGAAATGGTCGATTTCATTGGCTTGGGCCGCATGGTCTTGTCATATCCAGACCTGCCAGTTGACGTGCTGCAAAACGGAGAAATGACCAAACGCAAAATCTGCCGTACGTTTAGTGACTGCACAACAGCCCCCAGAAACGGCATGATTTCGGGCTGTTTCCCCTTGGATGCATTCTACAAAAAAACCCCCGAGGGTGCCGCCTTGAGGGATTTGAAGAAAAATATTCAATTGTAAACGGACACCAACAGAAGACAAACCCCCACGAAGTCTCACTTTGTGGGGGTTTTTTTATTCAATACCCTTTAAGACAAACACTTCTTCAAGGTTCGAGAAATCCACACCAGGGGCAAGAACCACATCTCGAAACAAACCTTGCCCAGCTTCACCCAATGCCCCCACCCTGCCAATATACAACCCGCCCGGAAACAAGTCACCCAGCCCAGATGAAACCACCACATCACCCACTTCAATTTCGTGACGCACGCCAACATTCTTCAGGTTGAAAACCCCGTCTTCACACGTAACAATGCCTTGCGTTCTGCTCTCGCGTTGCACAACTGCGCTCACGCGGCAATTGCGGTCCAAAAGCAATTGAACCACTGACGTTTCGCTATGCACATCCAAGATTCGCCCCACCAACCCGTCTGCAGTGACAACAGGCATGCGGTAAGCAACCCCATCATTCTCGCCCAGATTGATCAGGATGGTATTGGACACACGTGCTGGATTGCGAGCCAAAACTTTGGCGACCAGAAAATTTTCAGAATAGGCTTGTGAGGACCGAAAGTGAAGGAGTTCACGCAACCTTACATTTTCTAATCGTGCTTCACGTAAACGCAACAATTCTAAAGACAGTCTGAGATTTTGTTCGCGCAGAACCCCATTTTCAAACCGCAGACTTGATAAGTCTAATGGCCACGCGAAAACACGGTGACCAAAAGACATGAATCGAGTGGTCACCCCCCGGGCAAATTGCAAACGCGTGGCCGTATCCAAAGACAACATCACCAATGACAGCAACACTGCAATAGTCAATGTTACATACCCACGGTGATCCCCCAAAAAAGCATATATACGCTGCATAAATTCCTATTCGAGAACCTTTTGGTATCCTTCAATATTATCCAAAACTTTACCAGTACCACGAACGACACACGTCAAAGGATCATCGGCAACAATCACGGGCAGGCTGGTTTCTTCGACCAAACGCCTATCCAACCCCTTCAACAGGGCACCACCACCCGTTAGAATGATACCACGATCCAAAATGTCAGCGGCCAATTCTGGCGGCGTTTGCTCAAGGGTTTGCCGCACAGAATCAATAATTGCACTAACCGATTCTGCAAGCGCTTCTGCAATTTCTGTAGAATCAACGATAATGGTTTTTGGAATAGACTGCACCAGCTCCAACCCACGACAGGTATGCTGTAACTCTTCATCCAAAGCCCCCGCAGAACCAATGGCACACTTAATTTGTTCAGCCGTGCGCTGCCCCACCAAGAGGTTGTGTTTGCGTTTCATAAACTGTACGATGGCTTCTGTAAGTTCGTCTCCTGCTGTTTTTATAGATCGAGAGGTCACAATGCCGGAGAGCGCGATGACTGCAATTTCTGCCGTGCCACCACCAATATCGATGACCATCGACCCAATTGCATCTTCAACGGGAAGGCCAATCCCAATTGCTGCGGCCATAGGTTCTTTTATCAAATACACTTCACGAGCACCCGCCCGTTCTGCCGATTCACGCACGGCCCGCATTTCGACAGCCGTCACGCCCGATGGCACGCAAATGACGATACGAGGCCGCACGAGTAGTTTGTTCTTTTGTACTTTTTTGATAAAAAATCGCAACATCTCTTCGGTCACATCAAAATCTGCAATCACACCATCTCGCAAAGGACGCACAACTTCAATATCAGGGTTTTCACGACCCAACATCTCTTTGGCTTGGGCCCCAATTGCCAAAGGTTTGCGTGAGTGTTTTTCCAGAGCCACAATCGAGGGTTCATTGATAACGATGCCTTGCCCTTTCACGAACACCAACGTGTTGGCAGTACCCAGATCGATACCAATATCGTTCGACAACATACTTGAAAAAGAAAAAGCCATAAATTTATATTCTCCAAAACAAAGCTAAAAACTCTTTATGGCACAGCCATCGTTTATAGCGATGCGGTTCTGTGCCAAAAGACGAACAACATTGGGATAGAGCCTGTGCTCCATTTCTAAGACGCGCTGAGCTAATTTTTCTGGGGTGTCACCATTTAAAACAGGAACAACCGCTTGGGCTATGACTGGCCCGTGGTCATATTCACCATCAACCACATGAATCGTCACACCCGTCACAGCACACCCGCTTTTCAAAACCGCTTCATGAACACGTTTGCCAAACATACCTTGCCCACCAAATGCAGGCAGAAGAGACGGGTGAACATTAATAACCCGGCCCTTATATTTTCTCAACAAAACCGGCCCAAGCTTTTTCATATACCCAGCAAGGACAATCAGGTCAACGTGATGGCGCAAAAGCGTCTCAGTTAAAGCCTCATCTAATGCCTCGGGAACCGGATGAGTGGCGCTGCTTAAGTGAGAAATGGGTATGCCACACTTTTGAGCTCGCTCAAGCGCACCAGATCGACTGTTGTTGCTGACAACAACGCCGACCTTTGCGGGAATCTCACCAGTCAAACAACGATCGAGAATAGATTGAAAATTTGTTCCGGCGTGAGAAGCCAATATCCCCAAACGAAAAGGAGACACGTGCTCAGATTTGGTCATGGTAAAAACCGGTGCAGGGGATGAAAAACGCGTGATTCACAGTCAATTTATAGGGGGAATAACAGGGAGGAATATTGGGGGAACCTTTTGAACATTAAACCTTTAGCGCGATAAAGTCAAGATGTTTGAACTTTTTGACTTTGACAGGTCGAGACCTATCAAACACATTCGGATAAAGTGATACAGGCAGAGGTTTTCAGGCACAAAGCCTTGAAGAGTAATGATGCTTATAAGCCAAGCCAAACGAATACTAATTTCAGACAATCTTTCAACGAAACCACAGCGATTTCTTACACCTGAAGGCAAATTGTCTAAACCTGAATAAAAAACCTAAGTCATCATATAACAGACGAACATTGTGACACAAGCGACCGACCAACACCCCCACTGCAGGGACCAACCTCGTTTACCTTCTAGGCCCGAAGATATGGATTGCCCTAGGTAACAAGCAAAAAAGACGACAAACATAAACAAACCCCAAAACATACAACCTCCAAAACCCGCTGTAAATGAGAAGAATCTGAACACAGTTGAATTTTCAAAACAGAAAAGGCCGTCTCAACTGAGACGGCCTTTAAAACACAGCCCAACTTAATTACTTAAGCAACATCATTCGACGGGCAGTAGTGAAATCACCAGATTGCAAACGATAGATATACACACCACTGGCAACTTGGTGGCCCAATTGATTCTTGCCGTCCCATACGATGGAGTGAAACCCAGCGTCAAGGGTTTCTTTAACCAAACTACGGATCTGTTGGCCAAGCAAATTATAAATAACCAATGACACATCACCAGATGCAGGCAATTGATATTTGATCGTTGTAGATGGGTTGAAAGGATTTGGCAAATTTTGGTCAAGCGCATAATCACTGGGCATGGGTTTCAGACTGCCTATTTCAATATTGTTGATGGCGTCAATGTTACCTGTAAGATCGACCAGCACACCATCCAAAATTTGAAAGTCTGCAGAAATTGGAGGATCTTGGCTACGGAAAGTAAATTCAACCAACTCTCCATTTCCGCTTGCACCTTGGCCATCCACTTTCATTGAACCGACTGCTATTTGGCCTGGTGTTTTATCAGATGCTAAAAAAAGAGTCGATTCACCACTGTCGGTATTCAGTAAGTTGCCTTCAACTTCTTTGGCTGATATAAACTCATATTTGGTAGGGTCAAATTGCAAAACGAAACCATACCCTTTCAACTGCTGAGCTTCATCCAAAGACACACGTAATTTAATCTCACCACTTTCCTCTTTCACATTTTGCGCACGCTGCAAGGTCAAAGCAGCAAAACTGTTTTCACCGCCATTTATTTCTAAACCCTGCGTAAGCGGCCCAGCCATAGCGCTGCCAACCAAAACGGCACTTGCACACACAGCCATAAGCATTTTTTTCATACTTGCCTCCTGTCAAAGGACGGAAAAACGTCAATAGGCCATTTACGTTCAACTTATCGGCCAAAATTTTAAAAAATTAATGTCTATATGTAACTGCTTTAAAATTTACGACTTCCGAAGAAGTGTGTCAACCGCCTTTTTTGTTTTCTGTACCAACACCAACCCAGTTAGACCCTTCCTGGCGTATTAAAATAATCGACAATCTTTGTAACCAGCATATTAATAGATATTTCAGATGCATTTGGTTGCACAACGACATTTAGACCGTAAGTCTCTGCTGTTTTGGCAGTTACGGGCCCAATGCAAGCTGCATTGAGAGCCCGTAATCCTGTGGTATCCCCTAACATTGCAACAAGATTTGTCACCGTTGAAGAGCTTGTGAAGGTGATTAAATCAGTGTCATTATTATCTATCGCTTCTTTAAAACGTTTGGGAAGTACCTTTGGTTGCACCGTTTTATAGACAACGGCCTCCCGAACATTTGCCCCAACCTCTCGTAAGCCGTCAGACAGCACTGGGCGTTTTGTTTCTGGACCGGCAATCAGAATACGCGATCCCGTCAGGTTTCCAAGTGCGGCAAATTCAGCTAAGAGCCCTTCAGATACGTTCTTCTTAGGTTCGAGATCTACATTCAAATGATAACTTCTCACCTTCTCTTTTGTGGCCGCCCCGATAGCCGCAATCTTAATCTGAGCAAACGCGCGGATATCCTTGCCCAAGCCAAAGACACGATCAAAAAAACAATCCACCCCATTGGTGCTCGTAAACACAAGCCAATCGGTTTGATCCAATTCTAAAATTGCCTGGTCTGCATCTGCCCATGAATCAGGAGGGTGAATTTCAATGGTAGGCACTTCCAATACATCTGCGCCCAAAGCACTCAATTGAGTCACCAGGTCACTTGCTTGGGTTCTTGCGCGGGTTACTGCAATACGACGCCCCAGGAGGGGTTGTAACTCAAACCACGAAAAATCTAATCCAGCAACAGCACCAACGACAATCACTGATGGGTTGCTGATGTCGGCGTCCGCCAAATGCTGCAAAGTCGTACGCAATGTCTTTTGGGTGGGCAACGTACCTCGATACACAGCCGCAACGGGTGTATCAGGTGATCGCCCACCGTGCACCAAGCGTTGTGCAATTTCTGCTCGATTGCGCGTGCCCATTAAAATGAGCAGAGTACCACCAGCCTCACCCAGCAATTCCCAATTCACTTTGTGTTGTCCAGCCAACTCAGCGGTTGTGCCTGTAACCACCGTAAAGTGGGTTGAGACACCCCGATGTGTTACAGGAATGCCCGCATATGCAGGTGCCGCAATTGCGCTTGAGATGCCCGGAACGATTTCAAAGGGAATGCCTGCCAGTTTCAAAACTTCTGCTTCTTCTCCCCCCCGCCCAAAAACAACCGGGTCCCCTCCTTTTAAACGCACAACACATTTTCCTAATTTGGCATGATCGACCAAGAGTTGATTGGTGTCATCTTGTTGGACACGCTCAAAACCAGGCTTTTTTTCA
The DNA here is from genome assembly GCA_018650745.1 of Candidatus Latescibacterota bacterium. Classification (GTDB taxonomy): domain Bacteria; phylum Latescibacterota; class UBA2968; order UBA2968; family UBA2968; genus JABIFK01. The sequence continues at coordinate 7,708 of JABIFK010000641.1, forward strand.
ACACTGATTTTATCACACTCAGGTTTGGCATTCAACAATAAGGATGGATTTGCTAGACCATCGTATAATATGACGTCGGCCGCTTGAATCAATCTCAAGCCTTTTACGGTTAAAAGTTCGGGATCACCTGGCCCTGCACCCACCAAATAAACACACCCTTTTTGCATGGCCATCCTCAAAATAAAAACCGCCCAAAAGCGGCGGTTATGAATCTTCTAAATTTGCAAGAATTTCTTCTGCACCCAGACTTTTTAGTTTTCCAGCTACATCACGCCCCAACATTTCAGGGGCTTCCATTTGCCCCAAAATTGATTCTTTGATCACCCGCTGTCCATCCGGTGTGGCGACTACTCCAGTAAGTAAGAAACCCTCGTCATTCACGCGTGCCCAAGCCCCAATGGGTACACGGCACCCGCCTTCCAAGACACGTAGCATTTCTCGTTCAGCAACCACGTCTCGAAATGTGTCTGAGTCATTTAACGCTGCCACAAAACGTGCAACACGCTCGTCTCCATCTCGGGTTTCGATGCCCAAGGCGGCCTGTCCTGGTGCCGGCACACATAAAACTGGGTCCAGAAATTCTGTGATCCGATTGCCCCACCCCAGCCTAATCAATCCCGCAGAAGCCAGAATGATGGCATCGAAATTTTCATCTTCTAGTTTGCGTAAACGTGTATCGATATTCCCGCGAATAGGCTCAATTTGTAAATCGGGCCGGACGTGTAAAAGCTGGGCTTGTCGCCTTAAACTGCTGGTGGCAATTCGTGCCCCCTCGCTCAATTCGGCAAAAGCTTGGCCATTGCAACTGACCAGCGCGTCTCTGACATCTTCGCGCTTGCTGATCGCACCCAACACCAATCCATTGGGCAACTGTGTGGGCAAATCTTTGAGACTGTGTACTGCCAGATCAATTTGATTATCCAGTAGAGATTGTTCAATCTCCTTGGTCCATACTTCTTTGCCACCCATTTGGGAAAGTGGCACTTCGGCCATTCGATCACCTTGCGTACGAATCACAGTGATGTCTACGTTCACCCCAGGGAAGGCCTCACTCAAACAGTCTTTTGCCCAATTTGCCTGCCATAGAGCCAATTGACTTCCCCTCGAACCAATATGCAGTGTTTCACCCATTATGATTCAACCCCTTCCTTTTGCGGCTCTTTTATTCGTGAATCTGCCGACAACTCAAACAAATATGAAAGTGCTTCAACATAGCCCCTACCATCTTCAACTTCGGCGGCTTCTTTGAGACGAGTGACAGGTTTATGTAATAATTTGTTCATATATCTCTGGAGCAGATACGCAACCTGAGCCTGTTGCTCCTCGCTCAATTCATCTAATCGGGCGTGATCAAGCTCTGAATCAATGAAAGATTGAAAATGTTGCCTGAGCGCAACAATAGTCGGCACCACATCAAGGGAATGAATCCATGCGATAAAGGATTGCACCTCTTCATCTAAGATATGCACAACTTTTTGTGCCTCGATATTTCTCTTTTCCAAATTGGCACCGACCACCGATTCGAGATCATCTAGGTCATACAGAAAAACATTATAAAGCTTCCCTATTTCAGGATCTAAATCCCTTGGCATTGCAATGTCTATCAGAAACATCGATTTATTTTTACGTTTCTGCATCGCAGCGGCCACAGCTTCGCGTTGGAGAACATAAACCTCGGCGCTTGTCGAACTGATAACAACATCTGCTTGGTCCAAATTTGCCATCGCCAAATCCCACTCTATAGCCCGGCCGCGTATACGTTCTGCCAAATCTTCTGCTCTTGCAAGTGTGCGGCTGGCAACAGTGAGCGATTTCACACCATTGTCTACCAAATGTAAAGCAGTTAACTCACTCATTTCACCAGCACCC